>JAFAKB010000076.1 GCA_019235885.1 Candidatus Eremiobacterota bacterium
AACCCCGGGATCGCGCTGCTCCAGCCGAACGTGAGCACGCAGCCGATCGGCGCGACGAACATCACCGTCGGGATCACCGATCCCTCGCAGATCCCCGCCGCGCTCGCCTCGACGGCGGCCGGCTCGCTGACGACCGGGATCAACGCCGCGAACGAGGTCGTCAACACCGCGACCTCGGTCCAGAACAACCCGACCTTCGCGCACCCCGGCGCGACGGCGGCGCCGACGACCGGGACGCTGACCGTGACGGTCGACGGCGTCGCGCAGACGTTCTCTTACGACTTCAGCGGCGCCGGGAACTCGGGGACGGTCGACTCGTTCGTCACGAATTTCAACAACGCGCAGCTCGGCGTGACGGCGAGCTTCGACAGCGTCGCGCAGAAGATCGTCTTCACCCGCGACCCGAACAACGAAGGGCTCGCGCTGCGCGGCGCGCAGCCCGGCCCGTCCTCGCCGCAGTTCACGATCACCGACTCGAACCCGGTGCTGGCCCCCGGAACCCCGCAGGGCACGACGACCACGTCGATCCTCTCGCTGCTGGGCGCGGGAGCCGTCAGCGGCGTGCAGCAGAACAGCGCCAACGCGTTCGGCGCAAGCGACAACGGGGCGGCGAACGCGGCGATCAAGGTCTTCGCGAAGAACGTCGGCGTCCCGTCGCTGCAGTACACCGCGCCGGCCGCGATCGCGCCCGGTTCGGTGACGGTCGTCGCGCCGCCCGGAACGTTCGCGCAGATCGGCGTCGGCGCGGTGCTCACCCTCGACGGCGGGACGGCGAATCAGGAGAACGTCGTCGTGACCGCGGTGAACCGCGTGACCGGTTCGATCACCTTCACCGCGACGCTCGCGCACGCCGCGAACTACACGATCGCCTCGGCGCAGACGCAGACGCTCGGCGCGTACTACGGCGGGCTCGTCGGCCAGCTCGGGCTCGACACCGCCAACGCGAAGACCGGTGCGTCGGCGCAGACGGCGCTGGCCTCGAACATCGACCAGGTGCGCCAGGGGATCGACGGGATCAACCTGGACGAAGAGACGCAGAACCTCGTCAAGTACCAGAACTCGTACCAGGCTGCCGCCAAGACGCTCAACGTCATCGAGCAGCTGCTTCAGACCGCCATCGGGCTGATCCCGGGCGGTTAGGAAGCGAAGGAGAACGATGCGCATCGCGACCTCGACGATCTACGCGCAGCAGACCGCCGCGATCGACAACCAGACCGCGCTCTACGCCGACCTCGGCGCCGAGCTCTCCAGCGGCAAGCAGCTCAACGCGCCGAGCGACGACCCGCAGCAGATCGGCGTCGACCTGCAGCTGCACGTCTCGATCGACACGGCGACCCAGCAGTCGACGGACCTCAAGAACGCGGTCTCCGAGCTGACCTCGACCGACAGCGCGCTCAGCTCGCTGACCTCCGTGCTGCAGTCGGCGCGGACGCTGGCGGTGCAGGGCGCGAGCGATACGCTCACGCCGGCGCAGCGCACCGCGCTCGGCAACCAGGTCGACGAGCTGCTCCAGCAGTCGATCGCGATCGGCAACACGCAGTACGCCGGAAAGTTCATCTTCGCCGGCACCTCGACGACGGCGAACCCGCCGGTGGTGCAGCAAGGAAACCCGATCAGCGCGGTGTCCTTCACCGGCAACGAACAAGTCCAGGGCCAGCTGATCTACAACAACCAGCAGTTCGCGCTCTCGACGACCTTCCAGTCGGCCTTCAACTACCAGAGCACCGACGGCTCGCCCGACGTCTTTCAAACGCTGATCCGGCTGCGCGACACGCTGCAGAACGACCAGGTCGTCGACGAGAGCACCGCGCCGATCAACCGTGCGGGAACGGTCGTCTACGGCGCGGCCTCGCCGGCCCCCACGCGGCTCAACGCGGCAAACGTCTTCGCGACCACGCCGGTCCCCGACGGCAGCGGGAACTTCTCGCTGCAGATCACCGGCTCGGTCAACGGCGTTCCCTCGACGCAGACGATCACCGTCCCGGCGAACGCGCCGCTCGACGGCCCGGGCAGCGTCGTCGCCGCGATCAACGCCGTCACCGCGCAAACCGGGGTGAGCGCCGCCTACGACCCGGTCGCGCAGAAGATGTCGCTGACCGGGAGCGGCGCGTTCTACGTCAAGGACGTCCCGTCGGCCGGCGCCGTCAACGCCGGCAACCTGACCGCGGTCCTCAACCTGGCCAGCGCCTCCTCGTCGAGCCAGGCCGACATGGTCCAGAACGTCTCGACGCAGATCGCCAACGTGGACCACGTCCTGGACACGGTCCTGAACGCCCGCTCGGTCGTGGGGGCGCGGATCCAGACCCTCTCCTCGATCGGCGATCAACTCCAGACCACCATTACCGATAACACCAAAGTAGAGTCGGGAATCGAAGACGTCGACGTGGCGGCGGCGACGTCGAAGTTCTCACAGACGCAGACGGCGCTCCAGGCGGCGTACGCCACGACGAACCGTCTTGAGGCCAAGACCCTCTTCGACTACCTGACCTGAGAGCGAGTTACGTGACGCAAACCATCGTGAAGGCAACGGACCGCGAGATCACCCTCGACCTGCCCCGGTTCGGCACCTGCACCTACCGCGAGTCCGAGGTGCTGACGTTCCCCTGGGGACTCCCGGGGTTCGCCAGCCTGCGGCGCTTCATCGCGCTGAACCTGGCCGGGCAAGAGCGGTTCGTCTGGCTCCAGAGCCTCGACGACCCGGCGGTGGCGCTGCCGACCGCCGACCCCTGGCAGATCTTCGAGGACTACGCGCCGCAGCTTCCGCCGTACGCGACCAGCTCGCTGGAGCTGCAGCGGCCGGAGGACTTTGCCACTTTGTGCGTGGTCGTGGTCAGCCCGGGCGCGGTCGAGATGACGATGAACCTGCTCGCGCCGATCGTCGTGAACTTGCGAACGCGCGTCGCTCGCCAGGTGACCTTGGAGACGGGCGGCTACTCGGTGCAGGAGCCGATTCCTCGCAAAGCCCCCGCTGCCGCGGCGGGAGCGTAGAGCCGCCGCACGGAACGACGCCCTCCGTCCAGCCACGGAGGGCGTCTCGATTTTAGTCCTCAGCCGCAAGCTCAACCAAGCGATCATGATCGGTGACGACGTGCGAATCGTCGTCGTCGCGGTCGATCGCGACACGGTGAAGCTGGGCATCGAAGCGCCGCGGACGATTCCCGTCCACCGCTCCGAGGTGTACGAGGAGATCCAGCGCACGAACCGCGCCGCGGCGGGCGAGCCCCCGCCGGCCAAACCGGCCGAAGGCGCGAAGGTCGTCGACCTCGGCAAAGGCCGGAAGCCGCCCGCCAAACACTAAAGTCGCTCCTCCCCGGCGCCGAACATTCTCTCAGGACGGGTCAGGAAGCACCCGCCCCACCACACGTGTGATCATGGAGGAAACACATGCCGGGCATTGGTGGGCTTTCCATCGCCAACAACCTGTTGGCGAACCAGGCGAGCCTCAATCTCAACCGTAATCAAGCAGCGCTCGGAACGGCCGTCGACCGGCTGTCGAGCGGCTTGCGCATCAACACCGCGGCGGACGATCCGTCCGGTCTTGCGATCGCCGAGTCACTGCAAGCGCAGGTGAACGGCTTCGACCAGGGTGCGCGCAACGTGCAGGACGCGACGAACGCGGCGCAGGTCGCCGAAGGCGCGCTCCAGACGACGACCGACATTCTGCAGCGCGTTCGGACCCTCGCGGTCGAAGGCGCCTCGGACATCACCTCGACCGACGACCGCAAGAACCTGCAGGACGAAGTCCAGCAGCTGCTGCTGGAAGTCAACCGCATCTCGCAGAACACGAACTTCAACGGGCAGAACCTGCTCGACGGCTCGCACGCGGGCTTCCAGCAGCAGGTCGACGTCAACGCGACGATCACCTCGAACTCCGATCTCGCGGGCGGCGGGACGCTGGTCGACCCGACCCAGATCTCGTTCAGCCCGAACGCGCCCAACGCGTCGGTCGCGGACGGCACGATCGAAGTCCAGGTCGCGCAGCTGAACTCGACGACGCAAGGTCTGATCGTCTCGTTCTTCAACAGCTCGGCCAACACGGTCGCGGTGAACACGATCACGCTGAGCGCCGGCGGCACCGCCGCGAACACGGTGATCGACGGCATCACGATCGGCTTCGGCACGGCCGGCACCTTGGACGTCGGCGTCACGTCGTTCGTCAAGGTCAGCCAGTACGTCGCGGCGGCCTCGAACCCGAACGCTCCCGCGTTCAACTTCCAGTCGGGCGCCGCGGAAGGCGCGACGATCCAGGTTGGCTTCATCAACACGTCGACCAGCTCGTTGCGCATCGCGAACGTCAACCTGATCGGGCCTGCCGGAAATGCCGGCACGTTCCCGAACGGGTCGCTCGCCTCGGAAGACTCGATCGGCCAGATCGACAACGCCCTCCAGGCGGTTCTCGCCCAGCGCTCGCAGCTCGGCGCGACGATCGTCCGCCTGCAGGAAGACTCGAACAACGACAACGTTGCGTCGGTCAACCTGACGGCCTCGGAGTCGGCGATCCGCGACCTCAACGTCGGCCAGGAGACGACCGAGTACACGAAGCTCCAGATCCTGGTGCAGGTCGGTACGTCGGTCCTCGCTCAGGCGAACCAGAACGCCCAGTCCGTCGTCAGCCTCTTCAGGTAAGACGCACTGACCTCTGGTCCACGAGAGGGCTCGCTGCGGCGGGCCCTCTCTTCTTTTTGTGCGGCGCGTCCGATATTGGTTCATAGAGGAAGAGGTAAAGCGTGCCGTTAGAGATCGTCGACGACTACCGCGAGAGCGCCTTCGCGCGAGCCCAAACGGGGCTGCTGTTCAATCTCCCCGTCCCGCCGCCGGCGACCGAGCAGCTCCCGGCCGGAATCAGCCTGTGCATGATCGTCAAGAACGAGGAGCGCTTCCTCGCCGATTGCCTGCGCAGCGTGTGCGGCGTCGTCGACGAGATCAACGTCGTCGACACCGGCTCGACCGACCGCACCGTCGAGATCGCGCGCGAGCACGGTGCGCACGTCATCTTCCGCGAGTGGCGCAACGACTTCGCCTGGGCGCGCAACGAGGCGCTGACGATGGCGACGCGCCGCTGGACGCTGGTCCTCGACGCCGACGAGGAGATTACGCCGGAGTCGCTCCCGCTGCTGCGGGCGCTGCGCGAGACGCCCGCTGCGGTCACCGGCGTCTACACGCGGATTCAGAACGTGATCGACGATCAGTCCGGCGCGGCGACGATGACGCACGCGCTGGCGCGCATCTTTCCGACCACGCCGCGCATCCGCTACCGCAACGTGATCCACGAGAGCGTCACGCTCGACGGCGACCAGCACCTCGTCTCGGTGTCGTCGCCGATCCTGATCCGTCACAAAGGCTACACCGCCGACGTGATGGAGGGCAAGGCAAAGCTGCAGCGCAACAAGCCGCTCCTCGAGCGCGCGATCCGCGAGGCGGCCGACGACTCGTTCTCGTGGTTCAACTTCGGCGTCTCGGCGATCGTCTCGGGTGACTTCGAGGGCGGGATCGAGGCGCTCGAGCGAATGTTCGCGATGCCGGGCCCGCAACGCGCGTTCTTCCCGGTCGGCTACGTGATGCTCGCCAGCGCGTACGCCGACGGCCGCCAGGACCTCGACAAAGCGATCGCGCTCCTCGACGAAGGCTTGGAGCGCTCGCCGGGCCACCCCAACATCGTCTTCACCCGCGCGCACCTTCTCTCGCTGCAGAACCGGTTTGACGAAGCGCGCGAAACGTACCGCCGCGTGATGGCGGCCGAAGCCCAGGCGCACCACCACTCGATGGTCGACGACGAGATCTGGACCTGGAAGGCGCCGCTGAACATGGCGACGTGCTACGTTCGGGAAGAGCGCTTCGAGGAAGCCGTCGAGTGGTTCGAGCGCGCGCTCGCGAACAAGCCCGAGTCGGCGTTGCTGCGGCGCTTGATGGGCTGCGCGTACGAGAAGGTTTGCCGCTACTACGACGCGGAGCGCGTCTTCCGCGAAGGCGCGGAGCGCGAGAGCGGGAGCGCGACCGGCGGGGTGATCGAGTACGTCAACTACCTGATGCGCCGGCGGCGCTTCTTCGAAGCGTTCGAGCGCGTCGAACAGCACCGCGACGCGATCGCCGACCGCCTCTACGCCGAGCTGCTGCACTCGGCCGCGCAGACGGCGCGCGACGAACGGCTCGGCGATCCGGAACCGTTCGCGCTGCGCGCGCTCGAGCTCGCGCCGGGGCACGGCCACGTGCTCGCGCTGCTCGACGCGCTCTACGCGGCGCGCGGCGAGAACGCGAAGCGCGCCGCGCTGCGCGCGCACGAGCTCGAGGCGCCGCTCGCCGCCCCGGCGGACTTCGCGCGGCGTTCGCACCGGATGCTCGAGGAGAAGCGGCTCGGCGACGCGCTCGCCGCGGCGCGCGGCGGCCTGGATCTCGCACCCGACGACGCGGTCCTCGCGTTCAACGCCGGGCTCGCCGCCGCGCGGCTGAACCGCGACGACGAAGCGCTCGCGCACCTCGAGCACGTGCATCGCGACGACGTGCACGCGACCGCAGCGCTGGCGCTGCGCGCGGAGATTCAGCGCCGCGCCGGCGATCTCGACGGGGCGGTGGCGACGATCGAGACGGTGCGCGGGCTCGCCGCCCCCGACGAAGCCGCGCTGCGCCACGCGACGCTCGGGGTGGCGACGGCGCTGCTCGAAGCGGGCCGGCTCAGCGACGCCGGGAAGCTGGCCGCGCTCGTCCTGAAGTAGCGCCGGTGCGCTTCACGATTCTCGCCGCGCCGGGGAGCGATGCCGGTGAGGCGCGCGCTCGCGGCGCGGCGCTGATCGCGGTCGACGGCCCGGACGAGGTCGCGGCCGCGGCGCGCGCGAGCGGCGAGCGTTTCGTGCTGCTGCTCGCGCCGGGCGCGCGGCCGCGCTCCGGCGCGTTCGCCGGCGTCGCTTCCGCGCTCGGCGAGAACGCCGGCGTGCTCGGTGGCACCAGCTACGCGAACGGAGTGAAGCTGTTCGGCTGGATGCTCGCGCCCGCGCCCGGCGCGCCGGTCCCGTTCGAGCCGGCGCCGGTCGCGGCGGCCGCCGGGGAACACGGCATCGAGACACTGGTGCGCGGCGAAATCGACGTCGTCGCGCCCGGGATGGTGATCGCGGCGCGCGAGCTGCTGCTCGAGCCGTTGCCGCGCGATCCCGTTGCGGCGCTGGCGGAATTGTGTGCGCGCGCGCGCGCCGCATCGCTTCAGGTCGTGTGCCGTCCGTCGTTCGCGTGCGACGCGCCGCCGCTCGATCCCGACGACCGCGGCCGTGCCGCCGCGCTGCGCGCGCTCGCTGAAGCGCGCCCGCAGCTGCGCGGCGCGCACCGCCTTCCGGCGGGGCTGCGCCGCACGACGGTCGAGCGCGAGGTCCGGCTCGAAGGCGGACGGCGCGCGCGCGTGCGCATCGCGACGCCGAAGCTCACCGTGCTCGTGCACGGCGAAGGCGCGCCGCTCGCCGCGCGGCGCGCGCGCGAGCTCGCACCGTACGTCGCCGGCGCGCGCGCGGTCGAGGATCCGCTCGCCGCGCTGCGCGCGGAGCTCCGCGTGCGCGGCGACCGCTACGTTCTGATCGCGGCGGCGAGCGCGCTGCCCGATGCTGCGGCGCTCGACGCGCTGGTCGAAATGCTGGAAGCCGCGCCGTTCGTGGCGCTCGCCGCGCCGAGCCGCGCGGCGCTCGACGGCGACTGCGCGCTGATCGCGCTCGCGCGCGTGCCGCAGCACGTCGAACCGTCGGGCGCGACGCTCGCCGAAGCGATGCAGCGCTTCGTCTCGGAGCTGGTCGCGCTCCGCCGCGCGGTGCGGCCGCACGTCGCATCGCCGAGCGCGCGCGCGAGCGTCGCACTGCGGCGGGCGACGATCGTTTTTCTGGCCGCCTCGGCGCCCGAGCTGATGCGCATCACGCTCGACGCGCTGGTGCCGGCTTCGCGCGCGGACGACGAGATCGTCGCCGTCTGCGCCGCCGGCGCGCACACGACGCAGCGCATTCTGGCGTCGTACCCGCAGCTGCGCGTCGAGCACGATCCCGCCGATCCGCTGCTGACCGGCGGCGCGAACCGCGCGCTCGGCGCCTCGTCGCGCGAGTTGGTCGTGCTGATCGCGGACGACGTGCTGCTGCCGGACGGCGCGCTCGACCGCTTGCGCGATGCGTTCGCGCGCGTCCCGGCGCTCGGCGCCGCGTTTCCCGCCGTTCCGGGGGCGCCGGGCGGCGAAGGCGTCCTCGACGTGAGCTATGCCGACCTCGCGCAGCTGCGCACCGTCGCGAAGCGCCGGCAGGCCGACGCCGCGCGCCGGCTCGAGCCGATCGACGTGGCGGTCACGCCGGCCGTCGCGATCGCGCGCGAGGCGCTCGACGCGGTCGGCGGAATCGATCCGGCATACGGCCCGACGCCGCGCGGAATCGCAGATCTGGTGCTGCGCCTGCGCGCCGCCGGGTACGCGGTCGTCCGCTGCGACGACGCGCTCGTGCACAGTTTCGATCCGGCCGCCTCGCACAACCCCGCGGCGGTCGCCGGCGCGCAGCAGACGCTCGCCCCGCTCGACCCGGCCGCGCTCGCGCGCGGCTTCGATCCGGCTCGGCGCATTCCGTTCGCGCCGGCCGGAAGCGGGGCGGCGCGCTCGGCGAGCGCTTCGCATGCGCTGGCGATCCCGATCGCAGACGCCGCCGAGCTCGAGCGCGCCGCGATCGTCCTTTCCGCCGCGGCGCGCGCGTTCGACGCCGCGGCGCCCGTGCGCGTGCACCTGTTGCTCGACGGCGAGCTCGTTCCGGCCGACGCCGTCGCGCGCGTCCGCCCGATCCTCGCCGCCGGCGGGCGCCCGATGGACGAGACGGTCACCGTGCGCGTCGAGCGTGTCGCCGACCTGGCGGCGTGGCGCGCGGCGCTCGACCCCGAAGCGCGGGTGATCGTCGCGGCCGGGCACGAGCGCGACGCGCTCGCCGGGCTGCGCTCCGTCACCGCGGCGGCGCTGCGCGACCTCCTCGAGCCGGTGGTCCGATGAGAACGCACCGCACGCACGAGCTGCTGGCGCCGTGGAGCGTGGGGACGCCGGTCCTCGATCCGGCGCGGCTGGCCGCGGTCCGCATCGAGCCGGTCCTGCGGCAGCGGCGGCCGGCGCTGGTCCTCGACTTCACGCTGGCCGGCGAGGGCGGGACGACGGTGATTCCGCTGGTGCTGGCCGATCCGGCGACGGTCGTCGAGCGCGACCGCGATCCCTTGATCTTTCCGGCCGGCACGCCCGGCGACGATGCGTTTGCGCTCGCACTCGGCGAGCGGATTCTGCGGCATCTCGAGCGGCTGGTGCTCGCGGGCGAGCCGTTCGCCGAGCACGTCGTCCGCTTCGGCGAGGTACCGTGCTTTGATGCGGCGCGCGCGGCCGGGTGCTACGGCGCGGCGCCGCTGCGCGAAGCGCTGGTGCGGCTCGCTCCGTACCGCTACGCCCGCCGTTTCGTGCGTGGCCGGACAGTCCGGATCGACGCGCCGGACGCGATCGGCGGCTGGGCGCTGCTGCGCGCGCTCGGCACCGCCGGGGTCGCCGCCGGCCGCCGCGATCCGGCCGCGCTGGCGTGGTACGGCGACCCACCCCAGGCCTCGGACCGGGCCGACGTCGCGATCGTTGCGGCCGACGCCGACCCGGGCGATGCGGCTTGCGTCCTGCGCCTCGATCCGGGCACTTCCGGCCGCCCTTCGGCCGGCGCGGAGGAGCTCGTCGAAGTGATCGATCCGCTGCCGCTCGACGTGGGCGTCTCGTTCGATCCCGCCGAGGGGCCGGTCCGGCGCTGGTTCGCCGTCGAGCGCGCGCCGGAGCCCACCGAGCGCGCTGCCGCCGCTGACGCCTACGCTGCGGCGGGCGGCTCGAGCGGCCGGGTCGCGGTCGTCCTCGGGCGCGCCGACGCGCTCGTGCGGCCGGGCGCCGACACCGACGAAGCGCGCGCGCTGGTCGCCGCGCTCGGCGCCGAAGGGTTCGACGCGATCCTCGCCGAGTCGGCCGACGAAGCGGCCGGCGCCGACCTCGTTCACCTGATCGGGACGCGCGACGGCCGCCGCGCGCGCACCGTCGTCGAGGCGGCACGCCGCGCCGGCGTGCCGGTCGCGGTCCACGCCCACGACGACGACGCGCCGGCCGGCGGCTGGTGGGGCGCCGAAGTGAGCCGCTACTGCTTCGAGTACGGCGCCGACGAGCGCGATATCGCGACCTACCTCGGCATGCTCGCGCAGCGCTCCGTCAGCGTCGGTCCGGCGCGCGCCGACCTTCCGTACGCCCCACCCGAAGCCGCCGCCGACGAGGGCGCGGCCGCCCTGCGCGACGCCTCGGTCGTCTTCGCCGGGAGCGAAGACGAAGCGGAAACGATTCGCCGCCGCACCGGCCGAGCCGCCGGCGTCCTGATCGTTCCGCCGCTGGCGGCGCCGAGCGCGCCCGTCGGAACGTCCGCTGCGCCGAACGCTCCGGTCGGCCGGCTCGTCGGCGCCGACCCGTTCGCGTTGGCCGAAGCGCCGATCGGGCCGCTCGCCAACCAGCTGCTGGTCGCGCGCTGCGCGGCCGATGCCGGGATCCCGCTAGTAGTGGCCGGCCCGGTCGCCGACGCCTCGTACCTGGAGCGCGTCCGCGAGTTCGGCGGCCCGGGTCTGATCGTGCTCGCCGGGGCGGCGTTCGCCGCGGCCGGAAATGCCCTGCGCGCCGCCGCCGCGGTCGTCGTCGACGCGGCCTGGGTCGGCGAGGGCGGCTCGCGGCTCGCTGCGGCGGCCCGGCTCGGGACGCGCATCGTCCTCGCCGACCGCCGGCCCTTCGCCGCGCCCGGCGTTCGCGTGCGCCGGTTCGACCCGGCCGACGCCGGCGCGCTGACCCGCGCGCTCGGCGAGGCCTGGGACGAAGCGGTGCGCGCTCCGGGGAAGGCCGCTCCCGAGACGCTCGCGGCGCTCGCTCCGGCCGCCGTCGTGCGCGCGATCCTGCGCGGTTACGCCGCGTCCGCGAGCCCGGTCACCTAAACCGCTCTTCTCGCGCGTCCGATACCATCACGAGGGAGGATTCCGACGAACATGGACGTTCAGGCGATCGATCAGACTCAGGCGGCCGCGGCGCAGTCCGCTCCGGGCCTTCAGGCATTTCCCGCGCCCCCCGATTTGAGCCAGCCGAAACCGCAGGTGGTGAAAGACGAAACGCTGCACCGCGCGCTCTCGCAGCTCGTCGGCGGCGGCTCGCACGTCTCGGTGCAGTTTCGCGTCGTCGGAGCCAACGAGATCGTAACGGTCTTCAAGAACTCCGACACCGGCGAAGTGATCACGCAATTCCCGCCGGAGGCGATGGTGCTGATCGCGCAGTTCTTCAACAAGCTCGCCGGCGCCGTGCTCGACCGGACGGCCTAGCATGAGCGGGATCGGAGCGACCAGCACCAGCAGCTCCAGCAGCAGCAGCAGCGTCCCGGGCACCAACGTTCCGCCGGTTTCTTTTCCGGGGATCGCGTCGGGGATCGACTACAACTCGATCATCCAGAAGTACACCGATCTGACCCTGCAGCAAGAACAGCCGCTGCAGACGAAGGTCACCAGCCTCAACGCGCAGCAGGCCGAGCTGCTGAAGATCCAGGACCTCGTCGCGAAGTTCCAGGACACGTTCCAAGCGGTCAGCGACCCGGCGAACTTCAGCGCGACGACGCCGACCTCGTCGAACTCTTCCGCGATCGCCGCCTCGCCCGTGCCGGGCGCGGTCGCGACGCCGGGAACGTACGTCGTCAAGACGGCGACGCTCGCCACCGCGACGCAGTTCACCAACGATCCCGCCGCCAACGGAAACTTCAGCGACACGACGGTCCTGGTGAATGCGGGCGCGTCGATCACGCCGAACAACGGCCCGGCCGGCAGCTCCTCGCAAGGCCAGATCACGATCAACGGTCTGGTTCTCCACTACGACGTCAACTCGACGACGCTGCAGAGCTTTATCGCCGCCAACGCCGCGGCGCTGAGCGGCGTCGGCGTAACGCTGACCTACAACGCGGCGACCGAGCAGGTCACGGTCAGCTCGACGCAGCCGCTCACGCTGGGGAGCGCGTCGGACCAGGGCAACCTGCTGCAGGTCCTCAAACTCGACACCGCGCCGATCACCTTCTCCGGCGGAACGTACACCGCGACCAGCACCGCGAAGATCGGCGGCATCAACGTCGGCGCGACGCTGAACACCTCGAACAACGCCGGGTTCGCGACCGCGGTCACTGCCGGCGTCTTCTCGATCAACGGCGTCGCGTTCCACGTCGACCCGACGACGAACAACTTGAACGATCTGCTCCAGCAGATCAACAACTCCTCGGCCGGCGTCTACGCGACCTACGACGCGGCGAACGACCGCGTGCTCCTCACGGCGAAGGCCGACGGCCCGCAAGGGATCACGCTCGGCTCGTCGGGCGACACCTCGAACTTCCTGCAAGCGGTCGGATTTCTCAGCAACTACACGCAGCCGAACCAGCTCAGCGCCGGCGCCGCCGTGGCGGTCGGCAAGTCGGCGCACGTGCAGTACGTCGACAACGCCGGGACGACGCACGACGTCTACAGCAACTCGAACGACGTGACGAGCGCGGTCCCGGGCGTCGATCTGAAGCTGCAGCAGGCCGTCGACGGAACGGTCGTCGCGCCGGTGACGATCTCGGTCGCGCAGGACAGCACCGCGCTGCAGACCGCGATCAAGAACTTCGTGACCGCCTACAACGCGGTGATCGACGAGATCAACACCGCGACCCAGGCGCCGGTCGTCGGCACGACCAGCGACGCGACGACCGGCCAGACGCAAGGGACGCAGCTCACCAGCGGCGGCGTGCTGTTCAACAACTTCGACGTGACGAACCTGCGCGATCAGCTCGTCTCGCTGGTCAGCTCGCTCGGCACGACGGGCTCGTCGTCGTACAACTCGCTCGCCTCGGTCGGGTTGACGTTGGACTCCTCGTTCAGCGTCGACACCGCCTCATCGAGCGACGCGCAGAACACCACCACGCAAAGCAACGTTTCGACGCAGACGTTCGACGGGACGAGCGGCCGGCTCAACGACCTCGACGTCAACACGCTCAGCGCCGCGCTCGCCGCAAACTCGAGCGCGGTCGCCGCGCTGTTCACCGGCGCGAGCAGCATCGTGGGGCAGATCGGCTCGTATCTCACCACCGTCTCCGGGCTGCCGACGCAGCTCACCGGCGCGCTGGCGGGAAAGATCCCCACCCAGTCGCTCTTCTCGACGCTCTCGAGCGAGACGAACGATCAGATCACCTCGCTGCAGCAGCAGATCAAGCTCGTCACCGACCAGGCGAACCTGCAGGCGGATCAGCTGCGCGCCGAGTTCGTCAACAGCGAGACGATGATCGCGCAGCTGCAGTCGATGCAATCCTCGCTCGGCGCCCTCACCGCCAAGTCCACGGGGTAACGTGACGCTCTCCAACGCCAACCTGCGCTATCTGGAAACGTCGATCCACTCGGCGAGCCCGGAAGAGCTCATCATCAAGGTGTACGACGCGCTGCTGCTCTTCGCGCGGCAGGCGCTCGACGTCATGGAGACCCGCCCGTCGGACATCCAGGGCCGCCACGACCTCTTGCGCCGCGCGCAGCGCGCCTGCGCGCTCCTCATGGGGTCGCTGCGGCTGGACTTGGACAGCGAGATCCCCGGCAACCTGTTCCGCATCTACGAGTTCTGGCACCACCAGCTCGTCGCCGCGAACATGCAGGGCGATCCGCAGAAAGTTCGCGAGGTGCTCCCGCTGATCGCCGGGATGCGCGAGACGTGGGTCGAGGCGATCAAACGCTATCGTGCGGAGTGCGCTGCGGCGCAGCAGCTCGATGCCCTCGTCGGCTGAGCGCGGGCGCGAGGAGATCGCGCGCACGATCGCCGCGCTGGAGCGCTCGTGCTTGGACGCCGATGCGGCGCTGGTCGAGAGACGCTGGGCCGGCGTCGACGCGGCGTTCAAAACGCAAACCGCACTCACCGATCTGCTCGCGCGGCTGTTCGACGCCGCGCCGGACGCCGCGCCCGCGAACGACGCCAAAGTCGCGCGGCGCGTCGGGAGAATCATTGCGTACCGCGCCGACCAGCTGCGCCGCATGCAGGCGTATCAGGCCAGCGTCGGAGCGCGGCTCGAGAACATCGGCAAGGTCAACGCGCTCTCGCGCAGCCTCGGCCGCCGCGGCCCCGCTGCACAGCTTCTCGACCTGCAGTACTAAGTGGGTTCGCGTTCCGCGAACCCTTCGCGTTCGGCCTTCGGCCGATCCGCCGGCTTCTCAGGCTCCTGAGAATACCAGCGTCGTCTCGAACGGCTCTTGGCGTTCGGTGGCGCGGGGGACTGTGTCGTCGAACGGGACGAGGGCGGTGCGATCGCCTTGCAGCACGATCATGCGCACACGGTCCGTCTCGGCGTCGGGTTCCCACGCGCTCGGCGCCGTCGCTCCGCTGCCGCGGTCGTAGTGGCCGCAGCGCACGCCCGCGTGCAGCAGCACGCGCCGGCCCGCCGCGCGCAGCCGCTCGCACAGCAGATAGTCTTCGTCGCACTGGCGCACGCTGCGCGACGAAGGGTCGACGTAGAAGTGCGCCGCGAAGTACGGCAGCGAGAGCGCGCGCAGCGCCGCGACGCGCACCACGACGCAGCCGAAGCCGACGCCGTCGACGACCGCAACGTTCCCGCTCGCATACGCGGGGATCGCGGCGGTCGTGGTGTCGCCGGAGCTCCAGCGCGCGACGGCCATCGGGCGCGCCGAGTCGCGGCTGTAGTACAGCGCGCCGGCCAGGGCGGCGTCCGGGTTCTCTTCGAGCGCGGCGATGAGCTTCACCAGCGCGTCGGGCGGCGCGACGATGTCGTCGTCGATCATCGCGAGCAGGTCGGTGCCGCGCTGCACGGCGTCGCGCGCGATCATCTCGCGCTGCACGGCGACCGCGTTCCCGGTCCACACCAGCCGGTCGGCGCCGGTGATCGACGGCGGGAGCTCGAGCGCGGCGAGCGCGTCGAGAAACGGGCGCGTCGGCTGACCGCCCGTCGGAATCCCGATCAGCAGCTTCACGCGACGGCCAGGCGCAGCGCCGCGACCAAGTCGCGCCCCGCGCCGTGCAAGGTCGCGTCTTCGGCGGTGAGCGGGTCGTAGCGGCGGTCGACCGCGCGCCGCACGGTGACGCGCATCAGCCAGGCGCCGGCGGCGATGCGATACGCGGTGAGCGTCTCGCGCACGTGCTCCGCGATCTCCGGCGCGACGCCTTCGAGCGCGCGCGGCGCGACGGCAAGCAGCACTTGCACGCCGCGCAGGAACGGATCGTCGAGCGCCCGTCCCAGCACCGCGCGCAGCGCCTCGAGCTCGCGGTCGTCGAGCCGCGTGACCATCACCGGACCTTCGAAGTCGAGCGGCTCGCTCGTCGCTTCGGCGTCGGCGCGAATCGCGGCGAGCGCCTCCGGCGTCACGACGGCCGGCGTCGGCCGGCTCATGCGCGCTGCGACGAGCGCGCGCGGGAGCGCCGCGGCGACCGAGCGCGCGAAATCCCGCGTTCCGAGCGCAACGCTCAGCGGCGTGTCGACCGCCGCCACCGACGAAAGCAGCGCCAACGCCGCGAGCCCGTGCGGCACCGCGCCCGCGAACACGCGCTCGAGCGCGCGAACCTCGTCGGCGTCGACCGCGCGCGCCAGCACGTGCTCCACGACGATCGGCTCTTGAACCGCTTCGGCGAGCGGTTCCGGCTCCGGTTGCGGTTCGAGTTCCGGCGGAGCTTCGAGCTCGGGCTGCGTTTCGGCGGGAGGCGTTGTATCCTCCGCCGGCGCGGGCTGTTCGACGGTTTCGGCGGTCGTGATGAACTCTTCGACGATCGCCGTGGCCATCGGCTCGTCGACGAGAATCGGTGTCGGAATCGGTTCTTCCGCGACCGGCTCCACAACAGATTCTTCGACGACCGGTTCTTCGACGACAAGCGCTTCTTCGACGAGCGGTTCTTCAACGACGACCGGTTCTTCAACGACCGCCGGTTCTTCGACGACCGCCGGTTCTTCGACGATCGCCGCTTCTTCGACGACCGGCTCGACGACGATCGCTTCGTCGACGACGGTGTCTATTTTGATCGGTGCCGGTGGTTCTGGTGCCGGGGCGGCCGGCGCGGGCGTGAGCTCGGCGTCCGTCTCGCCGGCTTCCAGCTCGAAGAACGGGCGCGGCGCGTCGAACGCGACGTGGCCGGAGCGGCGCGTGAGGCGCAGCGCGGGGGCGGCGATGGCGGGAACGCCCGGCGCATCGGCGTAGGCCAGGATGTCGATCGGCTCGGTGCCGGGCAGGACGCGCAGCGTGAAGCGGACGCGAATCGTCGCGGCCGCGGCGATCGTGCCGGCGCGCAGCCCTTCGCCGAGCAGCGCCTCCCCGTCGAGCGCGACGCCGTCGCGGACGAACGAGCCTTCGACAGCCTCCGTCTCGGGCGGGATCGCGACCCGCAGCCGGACCTCGTCGGCGTCGGTGTCGCCGTCGTCGGCGACCTCGGCGACCACCGTGACGACGGCGCCCGGGATCAGCTCGCGCTCCGGCCGGGCTTGCAGGCCGACGCGCAGCATGGGGCCGCGCGGTGCGGCGATCGGGACGCCGTCCGAGAGCATCGACTCCGGCCCGAACCGCACCGCGGTCGAGGAGCCGCCGGTCGCGGGGACGGGTGGCAGGCCGAGCTCTTCGCTGCGGCGGCGCTCGAGGAGCCGCGTGTCGGCGTTGCGGTCGAAGAGGCCGTCGACGTCGACCTGGCGCCCTGTCATCGCGGCCACAGCGCCGCCAGCCACGGAAAGCGCCACCACGGCGCCGGTGCGGCGCGCGGCTGCCCGTCCGCCGGCGCAGCGCCGGCGCTCGCCTCGACGGTGACGCTTCCGTTCGCCCCGGCAGCGCCCGGCTGGGCCGCGGTACCGGGTTGCGCCACCGGCACGGCGGCCGGCAACACCTGGGTTGCCGCCGGCACGGCGAGCCGCCGGGAGCGCGCGGCGGCTTCCGCATCGACGCGGGCCGAGCGGGGCCGGCCGAACGCCGCCGCCTCGCGGAGCGTCGCGTGGGCGAGGGTGAGCAGCCGCCGGGGCGTCCCGCCGCTCGCCGCGACGACCGCCGCCACCGCATCCGGGTCGAAGAGCGCCTCGACGCCGTCGACCCCGCCGGCTCGGGCGACGCGGTATGCGATCAGGGCCCGGGCCTCGTTGTCGTCGAGCGCGCCCAGCTCGTACCACTCGTCGACGCGGTCGGCGAGGTTGCGGCGCGCGTCGAGCCGCGGCCGCAGCTCGGTCTGGCCGAACAGCACGACGTTGAGCAGCTTGCGCTGCGGGACGTCGTAGTTCAGCAGCAGCCGCAGCACCTCGAAGATCTCGTCGCTGGCGTTCTGCGCTTCGTCGATCAGCAGCGCGAGCGTCAGCCCGTCGAGCACCGCCGCATCGTACAGAAAGTTCTTCAGCGCGTTCTTCAGCGCCGCCGGCGAGCGTGGCGGCAGCGCCAGGCCGAACGAGCGCGCGACGCCGAGCAAGAACTCGGTCTCCGTCGCGAACGAGGGGTCGAGGATCTTGCCGAGCCGCACCGTGTCGTGGCCGAGCAGCTCCCGTTCGATCTGCGCCATCAGGCTGGTCTTGCCGGTCCCCGGGTCGCCCACGACGACCTGCAGCCCGCGCGACTCCAGCACGCCCCCGACCAGGCGCTCTCTCACGCGCGACAGATCGGGCGTCGTCCGGTAGAAGTGCGGGTCCGCGGTGTCGAGGAACGGATCGCGCTCCAACCCGAAGTGCCGGTAGTACGGGGTCATCCGCGCCGTTGCTTCGGCGGACCGGCGCGAGGTCTCTCCCGCCCGTGTCGTCCTGAGCTTGTCGAAGGACAGCCTCAGGGTGGCCGCGTCTTTCGCCGATACCCTAGCAAGTGAAGGCGGTGATCCTGGCGGGCGGGCTCGGCACGCGCATCAGCGAGGAGACGACGACCCGCCCGAAGCCGATGGTTGAGCTCGGCGGCCGGCCGGTGCTCTGGCACATCATGAAGACGTACTCGGCGTACGGAATTCACGACTTCGTCGTCTGCTGCGGCTACAAAGGCTACGTCATCAAAGAGTTCTTCGCCAACTACGCGCTGCACCAGTCCGACGTGACGTTCGACATGCGCGAGCGCTCGATGCACGTGCACAACAACGCCGCCGAGCCGTGGACCGTGACGCTGGTCGACACGGGCGACGAGACGATGACCGGCGGGCGGCTGTTGCGGGTGCGCCGCTACGTCGAGAACGGCGAGCCGTTCTGCTTCACCTACGGCGACGGGCTCTCCGACGTGAACGTGCGCGCGGTGATCGACCACCACACCGCCTCGGGCGCGCTGGCGACGATGACGACGGTGCAGCCGCCGGGCCGCTTCGGCTCCGTGCGATTGGAAGAGCAGAAGATCGTCGCGTTCGACGAGAAGCCGCAAGGCGACGGCGCCTGGGTCAACGGCGGCTACTTCGTCCTCTCGCCGGGCGTGTTCGACTATCTCGACGGCGACCACACCGTGTGGGAGCGCGAACCGCTTGAGCGACTCGCCGCCGACGGAAAGCTGTCGGCGTTCTTTCACCGCGGGTTCTGGCAGCCGATGGACACGCTGCGCGACAAGACGATGCTCGAAGAGCATTGGGCCGGCGGCCGCGCGCCGTGGAAGGTCTGGTCGTGAGCGACGAGCGCTACCCGCTGATCAGCGTCTTGGTCCCGAACTACAACTACGTCAAGTACGTGGCGACCGCGGTCGACAGCGCGCTGGCGCAGACGTACCCGAACTTCGAGGTGATCGTCAGCGACAACTGCTCGACCGACGGCGCCTGGGAGCTGTTGAACGAGCGCTACGGCACGAATCCGCGCGTGCGGCTCTACCAGAACGAGCAGAACGTCGGAATGGCGCGGAACTTCGACCGCCTGCTGCAGCTCGCGCGCGGCACGTACGTGATGTGCCTCTCCTCCGATGATTTTCTCTTCCCGCAGCATCTCACCCAGCTCGCCGAGGTGTTCGCGCGCGAGCCGCAGCTCGACGTCGTCTACTGCAACGCGTACTTCGCACACGAGAACGGTACGGTCTACACCACCCGCGCGATGCCGGGCCAGTTCCCCGTCGACTTCGTCGACGCGCGCGACGAGCTGGTCGAGGAGTTCACCACCGTGTGCCCGGTGTGCTTTCCATGCGCCCTCTTCAAGCGCGAGGTGCTGCAGGAGCCGGGGTTGTGCGGCGATCCGCTGAACGGCCAGGACGCGCGCGACTGGGAGCTGATCATCCGGCTGGCGCTCGCGAACAAGCGTTTCGCCTACGTCGCCCGCCCGAGCATGGCGATCCGACTCCATGCCGACCAGTTCACCGGCGACGCGTACCACAGCTCGGGGCGCAACGTGCTCGACTTCGCGTCGTACGTCGAGCGCTACATCGACCATCCCGAGTTCGTGCGCCGCATGCGTGGGCGCGAGACGGGCGTCGCGCGGCTGCTGAGCGCGCTCGTCGCCCAGGCTCCCGCGCTCAACGGCGGCGTCTCGCCGTTCGAGAGCGCGCAGCTCGAGCGCTTCGCGGCGATCGAGCGGCGGCTGCACGCTCGCGCAGCCGTCTACGAGCCGGCGCGCGTGCGCGACTCGCGCGTCAGCGTGGTGGTGCAGACGGCCGGCGCGCCGCGCCCGCTGCTGCGCGCGCTCGATTCGTTGACGGCGCAGCGCTTCACGAACTGGGAGGCGGTGGTCGTCGACCACGGCGGCTTCCCGGTCGAAGCGCTGCTGCGGGCCCATCCCGCCTGGGAACGCATCTCGTACGCGCGGCTGAGCGGCGGGCACAACCCAGGCTCGGCGCGCAACCTCGGGCTGCGGATGATTCGTGGCGAGTACGTCGCCTCGCTCGAGGCCGACAACGTGTTCGAACCAGATCACCTGGAGCGTTCGGTCGACGCGATCGCGCGCTTCGGCGCGCTGGCGTCGTTCGCCGGCACGCGACTCGTGCTCGAACGGACGAACGGCGCGGCCAGCGTCTCCGAGCCGCTCGGCGAGTCGGCGCCCTTCGGCGGCGAGGAGCGCGACGTCGCGCGCCTCGAGGTCGCGCACGCGCTGCCGCTCGACGCGATCGTGTTCTACCGCGGGCTGCTCGACCGGATCGGCACGTTCAACGAGGGCGTCCCGCTGCTCGACGACTGGGACTTCACGCTGCGCCTCGCGCGCGCCGCGCGCTTCGCGCCGACCGGCAGCGCGAGCGTCGGCGTCGGCGCGCGGATCGGTTTGGTCGCGCAGCGGCTGGGCGCCGCGCTGCCGCACTATCTCGCGGTGCTCGACGCGCTCTACGCCGCGCATCCGGCGGACGCACGCGTAACCGAACTGCGCGCGCGCCACCGCGCGAACGTCGCGAACGTCCTCGCCGCAGCGCCCGACTGGCTGGGCGAACCGCACGGCCTCGTCGCGTTCATGGACGCGCTCGGCGGCCGCGTGCCGTCGTCGGCGCGCGCAACGCAACTCGCGTAAGGCCGCTCGCGTAACCGCTGAGCGCCTTCGATCGTTCAAACAGACGTTAGTTCCCGCGTTCGTTCGGACGATGCGGATCCTCGCGGTGTTCGACGCTCCTGGCCCGCTCCAGTTGTGCGCCTATCCGCAGCGACACGTCGCGCACCTCGTCCCAGGACCGCCACCGGTCCGCGATCCAGCGGTACGCCGAGATGTCGTTGTCCGCGAGGTCGTAGGGGCGCGGCTCCGCGAGCTGCCGCGCAAGTTGGCGCACCACCGATTCCCCGGTAGTCGGCTGCGGGTACAGATCCTCCATCGGCAGGACGGCCCGCACGATCGCGTCCGCGCCGTGTAGCTCGCGCAGCCGCTCAGCCAGTGCCGCGAAGTCGAGATAATCCCGCGTGGCATTACGGTCAACGACCAGCCACGCCTTGATGCGCGCCATCTCCGGCAGCGTCGGCAGCACGAGCGGCCCATGCGCGGTCTGCCAGATCGCCGTCTCCAGCGGCGCGGCGCGGCGCTGGTTGCGAATGCCGGTGTCGACGCCTTCAAGGCGCCCGAGAATCTGCTTGGGGTACTGGATGCGCTCGGTCCGCCACCCGGCCGCCTCTTCAAGGGCCGCGAGGATCGCCTCGTAGCGTGACGCCAAGTCGCGCACGACGTGATCGTCGTCCATCGAGAAGCGGTGCCCCGCGTGCAGCGCGGCCGCCGTGCCGCCGACCAGGACCGCCCCTGGTACAATGGCCTGCACGCGCGCGGCCGCTCGAATCACCCGCTCCCAGTCCTCGGCCGTCTCCGCGGACCGCAGGCGCGGGGCGGGCGCGTCATCCCGCACGGGCGTCCTCGCGGGCCTGCTCGATCATCGCCGGCCAGAGCCGGGAGGTCCCGTACATCCGGTGCTCGGCGCAAATCCGCAGTACGTCGGCGGCGAGTGAACCGAAGGGGTCCGCGTCGATAGCCCGCCACAGTGCGGCCCAGTCGGAAGGGCCGCCCCGGTCAAGGATGTCGTCGATCGCGGCGGGTTCCAGGCCCGTGCCGTCCCGCAAGTGCCGGTGCTTCATGGCTTCGACAACAGTGTACCGCAAAGCGCCGCCGGGGACGAAGCGCGCGGCCCGCTCGTCGTGGTGGTGCAAATCGGCGCCACCGCGTCGCGTCACGACAGCCAAACCGGACCGTTGGCCGCGACGTAGCACTGCGCGGCGGCCAGGGTGTCGTCTTGGTGCTTGCGGAGTTCCATTGCCAAGATGACCTCGGCGAAGTCTGCGGCGCCCTGCAGATCTTCGGCGACTGCTCCTTGACGCCGAGACACGACGGCCAGCAGCAGCACTGAGACGAGGCCGCTCATTCCGCACGAGGTTTCCTGGGTGAGGAATGCCTCGCGCACCGCGCGCTCACGCTCCGTGGCCGCGGGTCTCGTCCAGTCGATGCCGAGCCGGGCAAACGGCTCAGGCGCCTTGAAGGGCACGACGTTTTTCACTGCGCCGCGCCTCCGGGCTCCGGCTTAACTTTGGGTGAATACACCAGCTCACAAGCTCTGTGGATCCCCAAAGCGCGCAGGGCGGCGACTTCGCAGCAGAACGTGCGTCCCGGGCGACCAAAGCGCTCTTGGAAGTCTTTGCAACGGACCGGCTCTTGGCGGACGAACCGTGCGACGAGCCATGCGCGCTTAATGCGGCTTGCGCCGGTGTCCTGCGCAAAAGATTCGGGCGGGGTGCGCGGCGCAGATGCGCCGAATACGCGGTTTGTCATTCGATGCAACCTCATCGGGTGACGGGCCCGGTCGGTGTAACAGACCGATCGGGCCGCTTTGCTTTCGGTGAAGAACGCGCGTTGCGGAGACGCGTCCACCCAACCTATATTAGCAGAAATTTTGCGCGGAAGACATACCTAAGTCTCGCACCCGAGACGCTCCCAACGAATTGCCGGTGTGCCGAGTCGCGTTAAGGACGTCTGCCGCGTGTCCCCGGGTCGGCTGGCTCGACATACCGAAAATAGATAACGCTCTCTGATATGGGTTCGAGCTCCAGCTCAGAGCGCAAAGATTGTCGAAGATCAATACTAAATCGTCTACTGGAGCGGTCCCATTCTTCGCCATATCGATGGCGAATTGGCGAGCGAGTGAGACTTGATGCGCCGTACCGAGCAACTGAATGTCTGCAATAGCACTCTCAAATTGTGTCCAATCTGTCTTCGAATCTCTATTCGAAGCACTTTCAAGCCTTCTGTAGGCTTCGAGGAGGTACGATATTCGCTGTTTCCGTTTTTCATTTGTAACGTCACGGCGTGCGGAAAAATGATGTACTATCCAACTCCCAAGGACTGCGACCACGAGGGTCACTGCCAATTGTGAAAATAGTTTCCAGTCCATAATCTCAAGCACGTCCGGGCATCAGTTGCTACGAGAAAGAGGCACATCCGGTAAAACGACCCTGGGTCGCTTCGAAGCGCATCCCGGTCCGGCCTATATTTCTCGGTGCCTCTAGCGGCGCTTCGTAGCTCCAAGCCCAATACCAGGGCCGCGGCTCAGCGCGCGTAGGCGTCGAGGTCGCGGGCGATCAGGTGCTCGACGCGCTGGCCGGCGATGAAGTCGCGATACCAGGCGGCGGCGGTTTCGATCGCCGCGCCCGGTGACCAGCGCGGTTTCCAGCCCAGCTGCTGGCGCGCGCGCGAGCTGTCCACTTCGAGCACGGCGGTCTCGTGCTCGGCGCCGGAGGTGGGCTCAGGAACGATACCCGATGCCAGGTTGCCGCCCATCGCACCGACGAACTGCTGCGCCGCTTCCATCGCCGTCGCGGTCAAGTCGGGGCCGAAGTTGAAGGCGCCGCCTTCGATCTTGTGCTGCGCGAGCGCTTCGCCGAGCAGCAGATATCCGTGTAGCGGGTCGAGGACGTGCTGCCAGGGACGTACGGCTTCCGGGTGGCGCAGCCGCAGCGGCACGCCGGCCACGATCGCGCGATACGCATCGGGCAGCAGCCGGTCCGCGGAGAAGTCGCCGCCGCCGACGACGTTGCCGGCGCGCGCGGTCGCGATTCGCGGCGCGTTGCCGCGCGGGAAGTACGCGCTGCGGTACGTCTCGACGACCAGCTCCGCCGCCGCCTTGCTCCCCGCGTACGGGTCCGCGCCGCCGAGCCGCGCGTCTTCGCGGTAGCCGCCCGGCCGTGGAGCGTCGGCATAGACCTTGTCGCTGGTGATGACAACGACGCTGTCGACGCTGTCGGTGTGCCGCACCGCTTCGAGCAAGTTCACGGTCCCCATCACGTTCGTCTCGTACGTGAGCAGCGGCTCGGCGTAGCCGCGCCGCACCAGCGGCTGCGCGGCGAGGTGGAAGATCGTCTGCGGGCGCATCTCGCTCAGCGCGGCGTCGATCCCGTTCGCGTTGCGCACGTCGACCATTCGGTCTTCGACGTAGGAGGCGTAGGGCGCGAGCGCCCACAGGCTCGGCGTCGTCGCGGGCGGCAGCGCGAGCCCGCAGACCGTCGCACCGCGGCGCAGCAGCAGCGCGCAGAGCCACGAGCCCTTGAACCCGGTGTGGCCGGTGACGAGGACCCGGCGGCCGTTCCAGAAACCGCTATCGGCGATGGACGTCATCGCGACCTCTCTCGACGGAGTGTGGAAGATCCCCCTGCGCCGCGCGCGCGACGAGCGCGGCTGGTTCGTGCGCACGTTCGACGCGGCGGCGTTCGCCGCGCTCGGGCTGGCGACCGCATGGCTCGAGCACGGCGAAGCGTACAACGCGCGCGCCGGAACGCTGCGCGGGCTGCACTTCCAGCGCGAGCCGCACGCCGAGACGAAGCTGATCCGCTGCACGCGCGGCGTGGTCTACGACGTGCTGGTCGACGTGCGGCCGGAGTCGCCGCGCTTCGGCGACTGGGAGGCGTTCGAGCTGAGCGAGGACGGCGAGTTCGCGCTCTACGCGCCGCCCGGCTTCGCGCACGGCTATCAAACGCTGCGCGACGGGTCGGCGCTGCACTACCTGATCTCGGCGCCGTACGCGCCCGCCGCCGCGGCCGGTTTCCGGTACGACAGCCCGCAGCTCGCGATCGCCTGGCCGCTCGCGCCGAGCGTCATCTCGGAGCGCGACCGCGCGCTGCCGGCGTTCGAGCGCTCACGCGTCGACCCGTAGCTCGGGGATCGCGAGCACGAACTTTCCGCCCCACTCGCGCACGCCGGCGAGCTCGGCCCGAATTTCCGCTTCCACGTTCCACGGAAAGATGACGACGTAATCGGGCCGGTCGGCGTGGATGCGGTCGGGCGCGACGATCGGGACGCGCACGCCGGGGATCGCGTGGCCCTGCTTGTGCGGGCTCTTGTCGGCGACGTACGCGATCAGGTCGGGGCGCACCCCGGCGTAGTTGAGCAACGTCGTCGCCTTGGCGGCGGCGCCGTAGCCGGCGACGCGCTTGCCGCCGCGCTTGGCGTCGCGCAGGAACGCGACAAAGTCGTCCTTGATCCGCGCCACGCGCGCGCCGAACGCGGCGTACGTCGCCACCTGTTCGAGCCGCGCCGCGCGCTCGTCGGCGAGGACGCGCGCGACGCTCGCATCGACGCTGCGCGCGCCGCGGTGCGCCACGAAGACGCGCAGCGAGCCCCCGTGCGTGGGAAGCTCGCTCACTTCGACGATCTCGAGCCCGTGGCGCGCGAAGAGCGGCACCAGCGCGAGCAGCGAGAGGTACGAGAAATGCTCGTGGTAGATCGTGTCGAACTGCATCCCCGCGATGGTGCGCAGCAGGTGCGGGAACTCGATCGTCGCGACGCCGTCCGAGGCGAGCAGCGCGGCGATTCCGCCGACGAAGTCGTTCAGGTCGGGGACGTGCGCCAGCACGTTGTTCGCGACGATCAGGTCGGCGGCGCCGAACTCGCGGCGCACGCGCAGCCCCAGCGCGACGCCGAAGAACTCGTCGATGGTCGGCACGCCGTTCGCGCGCGCGACCGCGGCCACGTTGCTCGCCGGCTCGATTCCCAGCACCGGGACGCCGCGCGCGACGAAGTTGCGCAGCAGATAGCCGTCGTTGCTGGCGAGCTCGACGACGCGCGAATGCGGCCCGATCCCGCGCCGGGTCATCTCCCGGGCGTACTCCGCGGCGTGCGCGAGCCAGGTCGTCGAGTACGACGAGAAATAGCGGTAGTCGCGGAACAGCTCTTCGGGCGAGGCGAAGACGCCGAGCTGCACCAGCAGGCAGCGCTCGCAGACGTAGGCGTGCAGCGGGTAGAACGTCTCGCCGCGCCCGAGCGCCTCCGGCGGGATGAGCGCGTTCGACGGCGGGGAAAGCCCGAGGTCGACGACGCTTTGCGAGAGCGCGGCGCCGCAGCCTCGGCACGATGTCACGCTGCTGTCCTCAAAGCGCGATTCCAAGGCGACGGCCATCAGGAAAAGAAGCTGACGACGCCGTCGATCACGCGCTCGATCGACCGTTCCGGCATGAGCGAGTGGAGCGGGAGCGTCACGACCTGCTCGACGACGCGCTCGGTCACCGGCAGCTCGGCGCGGCGCGCGCCCGCGAAGTACGTGTGCTTGTGGACCGGCACGAAGTGAATGCCGCAGTCGACGCCGCGGGCGGAGAGGTGCTCGATCAGCGCCTCGCGCCGGCCGCCGAGCACGCGCAAACTGTAGATGAACGGCGAGACGTCCGAGTAATCGCGGCGCAGGACGCGCACGCCGGGCAGCCCGTCGAATGCGGCGGAGTAGCGCTCGCACACCGCGCGCCGGCTGGCGATGAACTCGTCGACCCGCTTGATCTGCGAGACGCCGACGCTCGCCATGACGTTGGTCAGGTGATAGCGATAGCCTTCGCTGACGACGTCGTAGTCCCAGGCGCGCTTGTTCTGATAGCGTAGCGTCGTGTCTTTGTCGACGCCGAGCAGCCGCAGCTTCTGCAGGCGCTCGTACTCCGCGCGGTGCGGTGTCACCACGCAGCCGCCGTCGACCGACGTGATGATCTTGACCGGGTCGAAGGAGAAGAACTGCACGTCGCCGCCGCTGCCGATCTTCGCGCCCTCAACGGTCGAGCCGAAGGCGTGGCAAGCGTCCTCGATCACGCGCAGCCCGTACTGCTTCGCCAGCGCGTAGACGTCGTCGATCGCGCACGGCATCCCCGCGAAGTGCAGCGGAACGATCGCCTTCGTGCGCGGCGTGATCAGGGATTCGGCCGAGGCGACGTCGACTCCGAGATCGTCGTCGCGGATGTCGCACATCACGACCTCCGCGCCGGTCGCGCGGATCGCCTGGTGGTCGGCGACGTAGTTGAACGAGGGGGTGATCACCTCGTCGCCGGGCCGGATCCCGGCCGCGAGCAGCGCGACGTGCAGCGCCGAGGTCCCGGTGTTCGTGCAGACCACGTATCTGTCTTGGAGACCGAGATAGCGAGCGATCCGTTCCTCGAACTCTTTAGTCGTCGCGCCCATGCCGAGCCAGCCCACGTCGAGCGCGTCGGTGAGGTGCTTGAGGGTGTCGACGCCGACGTACGGGACGAAGACGGGGACACGCGCGTCCGACGACGCCGGGGGGACCGGCGGGCGGTCGAGGACGTTCATGCTATTGTTCGAGGCCTCCGTTGACGAATACCTTATCGGTGAGTGAGTTGGCGAGCTTGAGCGCGCCGGACGTCGACGCGGGCCGCGATCCGCACGATCCGAAGGACCCTGCGCTGCTGAAAAAGATGGGCGCCGATCCCGAGGTGCGCGCCGCGTGGAAGCGCGCCTTCGACCTGATCGCGCCCTACCGCTACGCGTACAACTGGTCCTGGCTCGGCCGCCCGGCGATTCAGTTTCCGCAGGACCTGGTCGCGCTGCAGGAGATCATCTGGCGCACCAAGCCTGAGGTGATCGTCGAGACGGGGATCGCGCACGGCGGCTCGCTCGTCTTCTCGGCTTCCATGCTGGCGCTGCTCGGCGGCGAGCGCGAAGCGATCGGCATCGACGTCGACATCCGCCCGCACAACCGCGCCGCGATCGAAGCGCACCCGCTCGCCTCGCGCATCACGATGTTCGAAGGCTCGTCGGTCGACGAAGCGCTGGCAGCGCGCGTGCGCGAGCGCGTCGCCGGGCGCAATGCGATGGTCGTGCTCGACTCGAACCACACCGCCGACCACGTCGCGCGCGAGCTCGCGCTGTACTCGCTGCTGGTCCGCGCCGGTTTCTTCCTGGTCGTGATGGACACGGCGGTCGAGTACGCCGATCCGGCCTCGATCGTCGACCGGCCGTGGGGTCCGGGGAACAACCCGATGACCGCGGTCGACGCGTTCCTGGCGCGCGAGTCGCGCTTCGTCGTCGACGAAGAGTACGACGCCAAGCTGTTGTTCACGGTCGCGCCGCGCGGCTATTTGCGCGCAACGCGGGATCCGGGTTAGCATGACGAACTGCCGGCCGCCGCGCGAGGCGGACGTCCCGGCGCTGGCCGAGATTCGCAACGACCTCGCCACGCAGTACGCGCTGCTGGCCTCGCCGCGCCCGAACACGCTCGACGACGTGCGCGCGTGGATCGGCCGCCGCACCGCCGACCCCGCCGCCCTGTTCCACGTCGTTGCCGACGAGACCGACGCCGCGGTCGGCTTTACGCAAGTCGTCGGGATCGACGACGAGAACCGGCACGGCGCCTTCGGCATCGCGATCGACCGCCGCCACCGCGGACGCGGCCACGGCCGGGCCGCACTCGAGCACGCGTTCGCCGCCGCGCGCGCCGACGGGCGGCTCGACAAGCTCGTGCTTCAGGTCGCCGCCGACAACGAGCGCGCGCTGGCGCTGTACCGCGCCGCCGGCTTTCGGGAGGTCGGCGTGCACCGCCGCCACTACCGCGCGCCGGACGGCTGGCACGACGTCGCGGTGATGGAGTGCTTCCTGGTGGCGCAGCCGTGAAAACCGTCGTCATCATGCAGCCGCAGCTCTTCCCGTGGCGCGGGCTGTTCGAGCAGATCCGGCTCGCCGACGAGTTCGTGCACCTCGACGACGCGCAGTTCCAGAAGGGCGGTTTCACCAACCGCGTCCAGATCAAGACCGCGGCCGGCTCGCAGTGGCTGACCGCGCCGGTGCTGCGCGACGGTCTGCCGCCGATCGCCGACTGCGAGCTCGACTACAAGACGCCCTGGCGCGAGAAGCACCTGCGCACGCTGCGCAACGCGTACGCGCGCGCACCGTTCCTGAATCCGATGATCGCGCTGGTCGAGCGCGTCTACGCGGAGCGCCCGCGCACGATCGCGCAGCTCGACATCGCCGGCATCGAGAGCGTGTGCGACTTCCTCGGGCTGCGGCCGCGCTTCTCGCGCGCGTCCGCTACGCCGGCACGCGGCAAGAGCACCGCGCGCGTGGCCGAGCTGCTGCGCGCGCACGGCGCGACGCGCTACGTGACGGGGTTGGGCGCGCTGAACTATCTCGACGAACCGTCGCTCGCCGCCGAAGGCGTGCGCGTCGAGGTGATGGCGTACCGGCGTACGCCGTACCCGCAGTTGCACGGCGTCTTCGACCCGCACGTCTCGGTGCTCGACCTGATCGCAAACGCCGGGCCGCAGTCCGCTGCTTTTCTCGACTCCGAAGCCGTCCCGTGGGGACGCGCCGTCCGCCCCGAGGCCTCCGCATGCTAACTTCTCTCCGCCCGCTCGTCGACGACGCCAAAGCCGCGTTCGAGCGCGACGGCTTCGTCGTACTGCGCGGCCTGCTCGACGTCGAGCGCGACGTGCGGCCGCTGCAGGCCGACCTGGGCCGCCTGATCCAGCGCAGCGCGCGGGTGCTGGGCGAAGAGCACCTGATCCCCGGCAATCCCGACGAGTTCGACCGCGGCTTCATCGAGCTGGTGGCGCGCCATCCGCGCGCGAGCGGGCTCGTCTACGACATGGCCAAAGCGCTGATCCCGTTCGCGCGGCTGTGCGTGCACGAGCGGATCGTCGGCGCGTTCTGCGCGCTGCGCGGCGCGGAGCTGGCCGGCTCGGCGGAGCAGATGTGCGGGGTGCGCATCGACCGTCCCGACAACCGCTTCCGCAGTCCCTGGCACCAGGAGTTTCCCTCGCTCTTTCGCAGCCTCGAAGGGATCACGTTCTGGACGCCGCTCGTGCCGATGACGGCAGAGATGGGGCCCGTGCTGCTCTCTCGCGGCTCGCACCGCGACGGCGTGCACCGCATCGACGCCGGCGAGGGCACCGAGGCGGAGATGGCCGCCGGCGGCTACGAGAACTTCCGCATCGAGCGCGAGGACGAGGTGCTCGCCCGGCACGAGATCGTCGCGCCGCTGGTTGCGATGGGCGACGTCGTCGCGCTGGATTTTCTCACCTTGCACCGCTCGGGGATCAACCGCTCGCGGCGCACGCGGTGGTCGGCGCAGATGCGGCTGATGAACTTCGACGACCCGGTCGGCATCGCGCTCGGCTGGACCGGCGGGATCAAGTCGGGCAAGACGATCGGGGACATCAACGCGCTGATCGACCGCGCCAACGCCGTCGTGGCGGCGTCGTGAGCGCGGTCGCCATGTCGGTCGCGTGCAACGTCTGCGGGGCGCCGGTTGGTGCGCCGCTGTACCGCAACGACGGCACCGGCTCGATCACCTCGCTCGCGAAGCCGTTCGCCGGACCGACGGTCGTCTACCAGTGCCCGGCTTGCGCGCACCTGCAGACGCCGCCGCTGGAAGACATCGGCAGCTACTACGACACCCACTACAACGTGCGCGCCGAGAGCGAGGACGCCGACGACCTCTACGCGCTGCGCGACGGAAGGCCCGTGTACCGCACGGAGCACCAAGCCGCCGAAGCGCTCGCGAAGCTGGCGCTCGCGCGCGGTGCGCGCGTCCTCGACTACGGCTGCGGCAAGGCGCGCACGCTGCGCCACATGGTCGCCGCGCGGCCCGACCTGCGGCCCGCGGTGTTCGACGTCAGCGACGCCTACCGCCGCTTCTGGGACGAGTTCGTTCCGCGCGCCGAACAGGCCGCGTACGCGGCGCCGCCGAGCTGGGAGGCCCGTTTCGACGTCGTGCTGACGTTCTACGCGCTCGAGCACGTCGCCGACCCGCGCGCGTTTCTCGCCGGCATTCACCGCCTGCTCAAGCCCGGCGGCCGGATCCATCTCGTCATCCCGAACGTGCGGCGCAACGCGGGCGACCTGATCGTGGTCGATCACGTCAACCACTTCATGCCGACCTCGCTGCGGCTGATCTTCGCGCTCGAAGGCTTCGACGACGTGACGATCGACGAGGAGTCGAACACCGCCGCATACGTGGTGAACGCGCGCCGCGCGCTGAGCGGGCCCGATCCTGCGAGCGTGAACGACGCGCCGGCCCTCGCCGCCGCGCTCGGCGAGGCGCGCGCAACGGCCGGCTTCTGGTCCGGCGCGCGCACGCGGATCGCCGCGTTCGAGCAGCGCGTGCGCGGCCGCCGCGCCGCGATCTACGGCAGCGGTTTCTACGGCGTGTTCATCGCCAGCGCGCTCGCCGACCGTGCGAGCCTTGCCTACTTTCTCGACCGCAACCCGCATCAGCAGCAGAAGCGCATCTTCGATCGCGCCGTGCTTGCGCCCGACGCGGTCGGCGACGACGTCGAAGTCGTGTACGCCGGACTGAATCCCGCCGGCGCGCGCGAGATCATCGCGGGCGTGCCGGCGCTGCGCACGCGCGAACGCGAGCTGTTCTTTCTCTGAACGCGCTCGCCTGAGCGCGAAGGCGACGTAGACGACCGATGCGCCGGATTTGTAATCCTTCCGCTAAAGTTTGGACGCGACCGCGTCGAAAGCTCGGGTAGTTCAATACTCGTCAAGCTCTCGGGGGTAGCTTTCATGTCCTTACGATTCATGCAAGCGTGTGCGTTGCTCTGCGCCACGCTCGCTTTGGCGGCCGGCTGTGCCGGACGATCCGTATCGCGCGGCGCGGTGCCTGCCGCGCACGATCGCCAGGTGCGCACCGTCTTCATTCATCCGCCGTACGACACGGCGGTGCTCGCACTCTCTCCCTATGCTTACTATCGCCTCGACGAGACGAGCGGGACCATCGCGCACGACGCGTCCGGGAACGGCCGCGACGGAACCTACAAAGGGACGAGCGGAACGGACTACCTGCTCGGCCAGACGGCGGTCGTCCCCGATTTCACGTACTCTGCCGACGTGTTCGCGACGAATCCCGGGGCGCCGAAGGTGGCGCTGCCCTCGATGAGCCTGGGTTCGAACGGTTACACCTGGCAAAGTGACTTCTCGGTGGCGCTGTGGGCGCAGCCGGACTCTTCGCAGCTCTCGCAAGCCGCCGCCGCAGTCGAGATCAACGACTACTACTTCGGCCAAGGCGGCGCGAACGGCACGACGTCGACGACGCCGTACATGGGCGTTTATCCGGTCGCGAACTGGCCGGCCACGCCGACGACGTTCGCCGACGGAAAGGCGCACTTTCTCGCCGAGACCGTCCATCGCAACACGAGCGGAACCTGCGACCTGACGCTCTATGCGGACGGCTCGGCGGTCGAGTCGGTGACCGGCACCGAATGCTCGGGCGGGAGCCACATCGTGTACAGCACGAATTCGGGAATTGGTGGCCGCGTCTCGTACGACGCCGGCGCGGGCGGATACTTCGGCGGAATCGGCGGCGTCGCGATCTTCGCGAGCGCCCTGACGGCCGCTCAGATCTCCGACCTTTATACCGGCGCGACGCCGACGCCGACCCCGACTCCGACGCCGACGCCATAAAGCCGAGGCGAAGTGATCGAGCGCGCTCATTCACCGGAATGAGCGCGCCGACACGGCGGCGAACGCCGCCGCGACAATCACATCAATGCTTTCGGGGGTAGCTCAATGATCACACGTCTTCAAGCGTGTGCTGTTTTCTGCGCGGTGCTGGCGTTCGCCGTCGGCTGCTCGTCGCGACCAGGTTCGCAAAGCGTCTTGCCCGACGGCGGGGCACGGCACGTCAAGACCGTCTTCATCCCGCCGTACGACACGGCCGTGCTCGCGCTCTCGCCGTACGCATACTACAAGCTCGACGAAGCAAGTGGAACCGTCGCGTACGACTCGTCGGGCAACCATCGCGACGGAACGTATCAAGGCACGAGCGGAACGCACTATCTGCTCGGACAACCGCCGGTCGTTCCGGGTTACACCCGTTCGGTTCAGGTCTACGCCGCGAACCCCGGCGGGCCGAAAGTCTCGCTGCCGGCGCCGGTGAACTTGGGCTCGAGCACGACGGCTTGGGTCAGCGATTTCACCGTCGCGGCGTGGGTCAAACCCGATCCGTCGCAGCTCTCGCAGCTCAGCGCGGCGCTCGAGATCAACGGGTATTACATGGGCGAGTCCGGCGGCTCGAGCGGCACGTCGGGGACGGTGCCCTACATGGGTGGTTACGTGAACGGCGGCGAGTACTTCTCGAGCGCCGGCACGTTCGCCGACGGCAAAGCGCATTTTCTGACCCAAACCGTGCACTATAATGCGAGCGGCTACTGCGACTTGAACCTGTACGTCGACGGCGCGCTCGCGAAGAGCGCACCGAGCACGCGCTGCGCGGGCGGCCCGCTCAACGGCGGAATCGGCTCGCGGCTCGATCCGACGTCCGGTTCGCTCGGATTCTTCGGCGAGATCGGCGGCGTTGCGCTGTTCTCGAAGGTGCTGACGGCGACGCAGATCGCAAACCTCTATGCGCCGCCGCCCCCGCCTTCGCCGCCGCCGACTCCCGCGCCGGGTTACGAAACCGCGGTGAGCGCGCTGTCACCGTACGCGTACTACCGCCTCGACGAGACGAGCGGAACGGTCGCGAACGACATCTCGGGGAACGGCCGAAACGGCACGTATCAAGGAACGAGCGGAACGCACTACCTGCTCGGGCAGACCAGCATCGTTCCCGGCGTGGCGTACTCGGCGAAGTTCTTCAGCGCGAACCCGGGCCAGCCGAAGGTCTCGATCCCGTCGGTCGCGCTGGCGTCGAACGGTTCGACCTGGCAGAGCGACTTCAGCGTCATGCTGTGGGCGAAGCCCGATCCCTCGCAGCTTGCGCAGACCAACGACGTCGTGGAGATCAACGACTACTACATCGGTCAAGGCGCCGTCGGACCGGTCAACAGCACGAGCCCGTACATGGGCGCCGAACCAACCGGGAACTGGTACGCGACGAGCGGCCCGAACTTCGGCGACGGCAACGCGCACCTTCTGGCGATGACGGTCCACCGCAACACGAGCGGGACCTGCGATCTGTACTTGTACATCGACGCGACGCAGGTGCAGAGCGCGACGGGAACGGCGTGCACCGGTGCCAACTCGATCGTCTCGAGCACCAACGCCGGGATCGGCGCGCGCGTCGACTGGTCGTCCGGTTTCGCCGGATACTTCGGCGAGATCGGCGGCGTCGCGATCTTCTCGAGCGCGCTGACCGCGGCGCAGATCTCGAACGTCTACAACGGCGCGACGCCCCCGCCGAGCCCGACGCCGACGCCCGCGCCGTACGACGCCAAAGTGCTCTCGTACTCGCCGTACGCGTACTACCGTCTCACCGAGACGAGCGGAACGGTCGCCGCCGACGCGTCCGGAAACGGCCGCGACGGAACCTACCAAGGGACGCCGGGGACGCACTACCAGCTCGGTGCGACCAGCATCGTGCCGGGGTTCAGCTCGGCGCTGAAGGTGTTCAGCGCCAACCCGGGCCAGCCGAAGGTCTCGATCCCCTCGGTCCCGCTGGCGTCGAACGGCTCGACGTGGCAGAGCGACTTCACGGTGTCGCTCTGGGCGAAGCCGGATCCGAGCCAGCCCGCGCAGACGAACGACGTCGTCGAAGTCAACGACTACTACATCGGACAAGGCGCGGTCGGGCCCGTCAACAGCACGAGCCCGTACATGGGCGCGGAGCCAACCGGGAACTGGTACGCGACGAGCGGCCCCAACTTCTCGGACGGCAACGCTCATCTGCTCGCGCTGACGGTCGGCCGGAACTCGGGCGGGACTTGCGACCTGGTCCTCTACATTGACGGCACCGCCGTGCAGAGCGCATCGGGGACGGCCTGCACCGGCGCGAACTCGATCGTGTCGAGCACGAATGCGGGGATCGGCGCGCGGGTCGATTGGACCTCGGGCTTCGCCGGTTACTTCGGCGAGCTCTCGGGCGTGGCAATCTTCAGCCGGGTGCTGAGCTCGACCGAGGTGCAGTCGCTGTACACCGGGGTCCCGTAGCCGAGCGCCTGCCAGGCTAATCCCGGGGCCGGACCGGCTTTGGTCCGGCCCCGGGCTGTGTTATAATGCGGGGGTTGTGCCCGCGGCTCCGCCGCGGCTCGACCCTACGAACAACACTTCACCCGGCCGGAGGCCGGGGGCGAATGCGCCCAACACGGCGCCACGGACGGCGGCCGCGGGCTCAGAGAGGTTTTCATGGCATCCGGCGTTTCCATGCGCGCTCTTCTGGAGGCGGGAGTCCATTTCGGACACCAGACCCGCCGCTGGAATCCGAAGATGAAGCCGTACATCTTCCAGGAGCGGAACGGCATCTACATCATCGACCTGTCGAAGACGCTGTCGATGCTGAACGGCGTGTACGACGCGGTCAAGCAGCTCTCGCGCGAAGGCCGCGTGATCCTGTTCGTCGGCACCAAGAAGCAGGCTCAGGACGTCGTCAAGGAAGAGGCCGAGCGCGCCGGGACGTTCTTCGTCAACCAGCGCTGGCTCGGCGGCACGCTGACCAACTTCGCGACGATCCAGAAGCGCATCGCGCGGCTGCGCGAGCTCGAAGGGATGCGCCAGCAAGGCACCTTCGATCTGCTTCCGAAAAAAGAGGTCGCGCGGCTGACCGACGAGCTCGAGAAGCTCGAGAAGTTCCTGGGCGGCATCAAGGACATGCACCGCCTGCCGGACGCGATCTTCATCGTCGACCCGAAGAAGGAACGCATCGCGGTCGCCGAGGCGAAGAAGCTGCGCATCCCGATCATCGCGGTGATCGACACCAACTGCGATCCCGACGAGATCGACTACGCGATCCCCGGCAACGACGATGCGATCCGCAGCGTTCGGCTGATGGTCTCGACCATCGCCAACGCGATCGTCGAAGGGAAGACCGAGACCGAGTCGGCCTACGACGCGGCCGAGTACGACCAGCAGTACGCCGAGATCGGCGCCGAGCCCGAGACGGCCGGCGTCTAAACCAGCCGCACCCCCGAACGAAAGACGACGTGGAAACCACCGCTACCTACAAACCCACCGCCGACGAGATCAAACGGCTGCGCGAAACGAGCGGCGCCGGGATGTCCGACGTGCGCAACGCGCTCATTTGGGCCACCGGCGACATGGAGCGCGCCAAGGCGCGGCTCGCCGAGCTCGGCCAATCGAAGGCGGAGAAGAAGTCGGCCGAGCGCACCGCCAACGAGGGTCTCGTCGGCTCGTACATCCACGCCGGCGGGAAGATCGGCGTGCTGGTCGAGGTGAACTGCGAGACCGACTTCGTCGCGCGCAACGACCGCTTCAAAGAGCTCGTGCGCGACGTCGCGATGCACGTCGCCGCGATGTCGCCGCAGTACCTCGACCGCGCGGCGGTCCCGGAGAGCGTGCTCGCCGAGGTGAAGGCCGAGCTCGAGAAGACCGTGCCGCCCGGCAAGCCGCCCGAGGTGGTCGAGAAGATCCTCTCCGGGAAGCTGAACAAGTGGTACGAGGAGCACACGCTGCTGGAGCAGCCGTTCGTGAAGGACGACTCGCAGACGGTCGGCGAGCTCGTCAAAGGCGTCTCGGGGATCCTCGGCGAGAAAGTCCAAGTCCGCCGCTACGTGAAGTTCGCCTTAGGCGAAGAATAGTGGATTCAGCTTCGCTGAATCCTTCGCGTTCGGCCGCTTCGCGGCCGATCCGCCCTCAGTAGGAGGATCGTGATCAAACCGGCGTACGACCGCATCCTGCTCAAAGTCTCGGGTGAGGCGTTCGCCGGGCGCGGCGGGAACGTCGACGTCGATACGACGACGGCGATGGCGCGCGAGATCGCGCAGGTGCACGCCGACGGCGTCACCGTCGCGGTGGTCGTCGGCGGCGGAAACATCTGGCGCGGCAAAGCGCACGAAGCGGCCGGGATGGACCGCGCGACCGCCGACTACATGGGAATGCTCGCGACCGTGATCAACGCGCTCGCGCTGCAGGACTCGCTGGAGCGGATCGGCGTCGCCTCGCGCGTGCAGACCGCGATCGCGATGAACGCGATCGCCGAGCCGTACATCCGCCGCCGGGCGCTGCGCCACTTGGAGAAGGGGCGCGTCGTGATCTTCGCGGCCGGGACGGGGAACCCGTACTTCACCACCGACACGACCGCCGCGCTGCGCGCGGTCGAGATGGGCGCCCAGGCGATCCTCAAGGCCACCAAGGTCGACGGCGTCTACAGCGCCGACCCGTTCAAAGACCCGTCGGCGACCCGCTTCACCCAGCTCGACTACCTGCGCGTGCTGGAGCTGGGGCTGGAGGTGATGGACTCCACCGCGCTCACGCTGTGCATGGACAACGCGCTGCCGATCATCGTCTTCGACATGAACGTGCCGGCGAACATCCGGCGGGTCGTCCACGGCGAGCCGATCGGGACGACGGTCGGGCGGAGTGCGGCGGCGATCCGCGGCGAAGAGGTCGGCCATGCTGGATGACGTCTACCGCGAGACCGAGCAGAAGATGAAGAAGGCGATCGAGGCGACGACGAGCGACTTCGCCACGATCCGCACCGGCCGGGCCTCGCCCTCGCTCCTCGACCGGCTCCACGTCGAAGCGTACGGCTCGACGGTCCCGCTCAAGCAGGTCGCGAGCGTGAACTCGCCCGACGGCCGCTCGCTCCTGGTCACCGCCTTCGACAAGAGCGTGGTTCCCGCGATCCGCAAGGCGATCGAGACCAGCGACCTCGGGCTGAACCCGAACGTCGACGGCGCGACGATTCGCCTCTCGATCCCGCCGCTGACCGAAGAGCGCCGTAAAGAGCTCGTCAAGCTGGTCAAGAAGAAGTCGGAAGAGCACAAGGTCTCGGTGCGCAACGTGCGCCACCACGCCAACGACCAGGTGAAAGCGCTCGCGAAAGCAGGCACGATCACCGACGATCAGATCAAGCGCGGCACCGATCAGGTCCAGAAGCTGACCGACAAGTACGTCAAGCAGATCGACGATCTGGTGCACGGCAAAGAACAGGAAATAATGGAAGTCTGACGGCTTCCGATGAACGTTGAGGATCTCGTGCTAGTCCCTTGGCTGGAAGCGCGCAGGGCGCTCGGTGACCGGGCGCTGCGGTTTCGCGTGCTCGCGCCGCCGTATCCGGCGCTCGGCGTCGGCGAGTTGCGCGCTTTGCGCGTGAGCGCGCTTTCGGGCGAGCACGACGGCGCGTGGGAGCTGCTCGCGGGCTACGAGCGGTACGAGCGCGTCTGATGGCGACGCTGCTCAGACCGCCGCGGGGCGTGACGCTCGACGCGACCAGCCTGCCGAAGCACGTGGCGATCATCATGGACGGCAACCGGCGCTGGGCGCGCGCGCGCCGGCTCCCGGCGATCGAAGGCCACCGCCGCGGGATCGTCGCGCTGCGCGAGATCACCCGGGCCGCCAGCGACTGGGGCATCCCGATGCTGACCGTCTACGGTTTCTCGACCGAGAACTGGAAGCGCGACAAGACCGAGATCTCGCTGCTGCTCGACCTGTGCGTCTACTTCGCGCGCAGCGAGCTCGCCGAGCTCTGCCGCAACAACGTGCGCGTCAACGTGATCGGCCGGTACGAGCAGCTCCCGCGGGCCTCGAAGGACGCGCTCGACGGGCTGGTCGCGAAGACCGCGCGCAACACCGGTCTGGTGCTGAACCTGGCGGTGAACTACAGCGCGCGCACCGAGCTGCGCGACGCGGTGACGCGCATGATGCGCGACGTGCAGGACGGCGCGCTCGCGCCCGACGCGATCGAGGAAGACACGCTCGCCTCGTACCTGACCACCGCGGGAATGCCCGATCCCGATCTGCTGATCCGGCCCGGCGGCGAGTCGCGGCTCTCGAACTTCTTGCTCTACCAAGTCGCGTACGCCGAGCTGGTGCTGCGCGAGACGTTCTGGCCCGACTTCTCGCGCGACGAGTTTGCCGGCGCGATCGCGGAATACCAGCGCCGGCAGCGCCGCTTCGGAGGCGCATGACCACCGGCGCGGCGGCGGCCGGCGCGCAGGCGAAGGCGAAGACGCCGAAGCCGTCGCCTGCCGTGAGCGCGCGCCGCATCGTCGTCGGGCTCGCGCTCGCCGCGCTCGGTTTCGCGGCGGTCGCCTGGCCGCCCGGGTTCACGCTGTTCGTGCTCGCCGTCGCGACCGGCTGCATCTACGAGTTCGCCGGCTTGTCGGCGAAGAAAGGACCGGCGCTCGAGCTGCCGGTCGCGACCGCGGCGGTGTGGGCGTACGTGATCCTCACCCACTTCGGGCTGATCCACCGCTACGAAGGGCTCTTGCTCGCCGGCACCGTGATCGTCGCGCTCGCCACGGCCACGTTCACCGCCGAGTCCGGGTACTTCGCGCGCAGCGCGTACACGCTGCTCGGCGTGCTCTACATCGGCAAGCTGCTGACGTACTTCGTCGCGATCCGCGCGCTGCAGGACGGCGTGGTCTGGACGGTGTGGATCATCTTCATCGTGGCGTTCACCGACATCTTCGCGATGCTGGTCGGCTCGGCGTTCGGGAAGCACCCGCTCACGCGGCTCTCGCCGAAGAAGACCGTCGAAGGCGCGCTCGGCGGATTCGCCGCCGCGCTGCTCGCGGGCGCCGCGATCGCGCTGGTGCCGTGGGTGCACGTCGCGTGGTGGCAGGGGCTCATCGTCGCGGCGATCACCTCGGTCGCGGCGCAAGCCGGCGACCTGGTGGAGAGCGCGCTCAAGCGCGACGCGCGCGTGAAGGATGCGGGCTCGCTGATCTCCGGCCACGGCGGCGTGCTCGACCGCTTCGACTCGTACATCTTCGGCGGCGTCGCGTTCTACTTCGCGCTCTACCTGATCGGCGTGATCACCGAATACAAGCTGGTGACCCCGTGAAGCGCGTCGCGATTCTGGGCAGCACGGGGAGCATTGGGCGGCAGGCGCTTGAGGTGATCGCGCGCCACCCCGACCGGTTCGACGTCGTCGGGCTGGCGGCGGGGCGGAACGCCGAGCTGCTCGCCGAGCAGATCGCGCTCTTCCGGCCGCGCGTCGTGTCGACGGCCGACGCGGCGACGCTGACCGAGCTGATGATCCGGCTCGACGCGATCGGCGTTCTGATTCACGGCTCGATCTTCGGCAAGGAGCGCGACGTCGAGCGGACCGCGCACGGCGCGGAGGGCTTGCGCGTCGTCGCGTGCGAGTCGGGCGCCAACATCGTCCTCGCCGCCACCGACGGCGCGGTCGCGTTCGACGCGATCTTCGCCGCGGTCGAGCGCGGGATCGACGTCGCGGTTGCCAACAAAGAGCTGATCGTCGCCGCCGGCGAGCTGCTGGTCGAACGTGCCGCGCGCAGCGGATCGCGCCTGCTCCCGGTCGACAGCGAGCATTCGGCGATCTTCCAATCGCTTCAAGGCCAGCCGCGCGAGCGGATCGCTTCGATCATCCTGACCGCGTCGGGCGGACCGTTCTGGAATCGCACGCGCGAGCAGATGGAGTCCGCCACCGTGGACGAGGCGCTCGCGCACCCGACGTGGCGGATGGGCGTGAAGAACACGATCGACTCGGCGACGCTGATGAACAAAGGGCTCGAGGTGATCGAAGCGTCGAAGTGGTTCGGCGTCCCCGGCGAGCGCGTGCAGGTCGTCGTGCACCGCGCCTCGGTCGCGCACGGTTTCGTCGTCTTCACCGACGGCAACGTCGTCGGCCAGCTCGCGGCACCCGACATGCGCCTGCCGATCGGCTACGCGCTGGCCTACCCCGACCGGCTCGACGACGCCCGCCCCTTCGACGACCCGATCGAGGCGCTGGGCGGAACACGGGGCGCCGCGCTGACCGCGCTGGCGTTCGAGCGGCCGGACCCCGAGCGGTTCCCGTGCCTGGGGCTCGCCTACGAGGCGCTCGCCCGGGGCGGGACCGCGCCGGCGGCGCTCTCGGCGGCGAACGAGGTCGCCGTGGGCGCGTTCACGGCCGGGGAGATCCGGTTCGGCGAGATCGCGCCGTGCATCGAAACGGCACTGGACCGGGTCGGTACCAGTAACTTGAGCCTCGAAGCCGTCCGCGACGCCGATCGCTCGGCCCGAGACGAGGCGCGAGCGTTCGTCGTTGAACGAACGGCAAGGCCGTCACGGAGCATATGACCACCGCCGTCCAAATCGTCGTCTTCTTGCTGATGCTCTCGGTGCTCGTGGTGCTGCACGAGTACGGACACTTCTTGCTCGCCCGCTCGAACGGGGTGCGGGTGACCGACTTCGCGGTCGGCTTCGGCCCGACGCTGCTGAAGTGGACCTCGCCGCGCAGCGGGACGCACTACCGGCTCAACGCCCTGCCGCTCGGCGGCTACTGCCAGATGAAAGGCGAGGACGGGAAGACCAGCGAGGCCGAGCAGCAGCGGGAGTTCCGCAGCGGCGAGGTCTTCGACCACGACAACTTCCAGGCCAAGTCACCGCTCCGGCGGCTTTCGATCGTGCTGGCCGGCCCGGTGGCGAACTTCATCGTCGCGCTGGCGCTGCTCTTCGGCGGGGCGCTGATCTTCGGGACCCCCGGCGACGTTCCGACCACGCAGATCTTCCAGCTGGTCCCCGACTACCCGGCCGCCAAAGCCGGGATGCTCGCCGGCGACCGCATCCTGACCATCGACGGCCGCCCGATCTCGAACGGGAAAGCGCTGGTCGCGCTGATCCACGAGTCGACCGGGAAGCGGCTGCACGTCGTCTACGAGCGCAACGGCGTGCAGCGCGCGGTCGACGTCACGCCGGTCGCCTCCACCCTGCCGGACGGAAGCAAGGTCGGGCTGCTCGGCTTCCTGCCATTGCCGGCAACGCATCGCGTCGGGATCGCGGAGGCGTGGCGGTCGAGCTGGTCGCAGTTCGCCGGGATCTTCACCAGCACGATCGCGGCGCTGAAGGCGCTGGTGACGCACCCACAGACCGTCGCGGGCCAGGTCCGCGGGCCGATTGGGATGTACCAGGCGTCGGCCCAGGCTCAGCAGTTCGGGCCGTACATCTTTCTCTCGCTCGCCGCGCTGATCTCGATCTCGCTCGGCATCTTCAACCTGCTCCCGATCCCGGCGCTCGACGGCGGGCGGGCGGCGTTCATCGTGGTGGAGCTCGCGCGCGGCAAGCCGGTCGATCCCGAGAAAGAGGCGCTGGTCCACGTCGGCGGCTTCGCGGTGCTGATCGCGCTGATGCTGGCGGTCTCGTTCCACGACGTCACCGCGCTCTTCTCCGGTCGCAGCGCCTTCTGACGGCGTTTGATACGATAGCATCGTGATTCGCCTGCGCCGACAGACCAAGGCCGTGCTGCTCGAGAACAAGTCGAGCTGGTCGAAGGACGCCAAGAAGGTCTGGATCGGCGGCGATCATCCGATCGCGGTGCAGTCGATGACGACGACCGACACGGCCGACGCGGACAAGACGCTGGAGCAGGTCTACGGGCTCGCGATGGCCGGGTGCGAGATCGTGCGCGTCACCTGCCAGGACCCCAAGGACGCCGCCGGCCTGCCGCAGATCGTCGCGCGCTCGCCGGTGCCGATCGTCGCCGACGTCCACTTCGACCACCGCATGGCGCTCGCCGCGATCGAAGCGGGGGTGGCGAAGCTGCGGCTCAACCCGGGCAACATCACCGACCCGGTCAAGACGCGCGAGGTCGTCAAGCTGGCCGTCGAGCGCGGGACGCCGATCCGGATCGGCGTGAACATGGGCTCGCTGGCGCGCGACCTCGAGGAGAAGCTCGGCCACACCCCGGAGGCGCTGGTCGCCTCGGCGCTGCGCCACGTCGACATTCTGGAAGACCTGGGCCACACCGACATCGTGATCTCGGTCAAGGCCCACGACGCCGTGACCACGATCTACTCGTACCGGCTGCTCGCCAAGCAGCTCGACGAGCGCGGGACGCCGTACCCGCTCCACCTCGGGGTCACCGAGGCCGGGCTCCCGCTCGACGGGACGGTGAAGTCCTCGATCGGCCTGGGCGTGCTGCTGTTCGAGGGGATCGGCGACACGCTGCGGGTCTCGCTGGCCGCCGACCCGGTCGAGGAGGTCCCGGTCGCCTGGGGGATCCTCAAGGCGCTCGGGCTGCGCGAGAAGGGGTTCGACATCACAGCTTGCCCGTCGTGCGGCCGAGCGGAGATCGAGGTGGTCGAGCTCGCTCGCATGGTAGAGGCGATAGCCAAAGAGTACACCGCCCCGGTAAAAGTCGCTGTGATGGGCTGTGTCGTCAACGGGCCAGGCGAGTCTAAGATGGCCGATGTAGGTATAGCAGGAGGCAAAGGAAAGGGCGCCATCTACCGCAAGGGCGAGCTGGTGGGGACCTTCCCGGAAGCCGATCTCCTGAGTAGGCTGCGGATCGAGATCGAGAAGGTCATCGACGAGCAGTACCCGGACTATAGACACGAAATTCACCGTGAGCCCACTCCCGCATAGCGCCCTGGCGGCGCTCGTCCCGAGCGGACGACTGATCGTAGCGACGGCGGCCATCGCCCTGACGGCCTCGGTTTCGCTCGCGCTCTCGACCCCGGCGACGATCAGCATCGACGGCCAGCGGCTCGCCTCCGACGTCGCCCCGGTGACGACCCCGAGCGGCGCGTACCTCCCGCTGCGGGCGGTCGCCGAGGCCGCCGGCGCCCAGGCCTCGTTCGACCCGACGAACGGCGACGTCGTCGTGCACAAGGGGACCGACGTGCTGGTGATGCGCGCCGGCACGACGACGGCGAAGCTCAACGGACACCGCATCACGCTCGCCCACGCGCCGTTCACCGTGCGCGGCCGCGTCATGGTCGCAAGCGCGACCGTCGCCAGCACGTTCGGCTCGTCGGTCCGTTACGACACCGCGCGCCACCGCGTGCTCGTCCGCACCCCCGGCGTCGTCATCGCCGGCGCCGCCGACGACGCTCCATAGCCTGACGTAGCGCACTACCCCTAGTTGCGCCCACCGCACCGCGTGATTCGCAGGTGCGGTGAATTATAGACAAATCGAGAAGTTGCTCCGTAATAATGGGTGGGTCCGGGTCCGATCGAAAGGATCGCACCGGCACTTTCGCCATCCTTCGAAGCAAGGCACGATTACGGTACCCTATCACGGCGGTGGGGCACGGATCTCGCCCGGGACCGTGCTTTCCATATTGAAACAGGCAGGTTTGCGATGAAATTTGTGATCGGCATGGAGCAATGCGACGACGGGTCGTGGTCCGTGATCGTTCCTGACCTTCCGGGCTGTTACAGCTGGGGACGGACGCGCGAGGAAGCAGCGCGTAACGCTGGTGAAGCGATCGATGGGCACATCGAAGTGATGCGTGAGTTCGGCGAGCCGATCCCGGACGGGTTCGACGGTGCCATAACCGTGGAAGTGCTTGATTTGGCGAGGTCCGACACTGGAACGGTGTGAGCGCGGCGTGTACGGGTACGAAAACCGTACGCGCTTGAGGGCTTGGGAATGAGCTTTGGCAAGGTGACGCGGCGCCGCTTTCTCGTGCGGGCGGCGGCGGCCGGGATCGTGGTTGGGACGCCGCGATTGAGCGCGGCAGCGCAAGCCGTCGCTTCGGTGCTCGTCGTGCCGGCGAGCGGTCCGGGGCCGATCCCGGTGATGCTGAACGTGAACGGTGCGGCGCATGCGCTGAAGATCGAGCCGCGGGTGACGTTGCTCGACGCGCTGCGCGAGCGGCTGCAGCTGACCGGGACCAAGAAGGGCTGCGATCAGGGGACGTGCGGGGCGTGCACGGTCCTGGTCGACGGGCGGCGGGTGAACTCGTGTCTCACGCTCGCGGTGATGGCGCAGGGGAAAAAGATTACGACGGTCGAGGGGCTGGCGAACGGCGATCAACTTCATCCGGTGCAGGCGGCGTTTCTCCAGCACGACGGCTTTCAGTGCGGGTACTGCACGCCGGGACAGATCATGTCGGCGGTCGCGCTGCTCGCGGAGAAGCGCCCGACGGATGAAGCCTCGGTGCGCGAGTGGATGAGCGGGAACATCTGCCGCTGCGGCGCGTATCCGAACATCGTCGCGGCGGTGCGCGCGGCGGCAGGCAGCGCGTCGTGAACGCGTTTCGCTATGCGCGCGCGACGACGTCGCCGGCGCGATGGCGACCGTCGCCGCCGATCCACGCGCGAAGTACGTTGCCGGCGGGACGAACGTCGTCGACCTGATGAAGGAGTACGTCGAGCAGCCCTCGCTGCTGGTCGACATCACGGCGCTCCCGCTGCGAGCGATCACGCATTCCTCCGACGGCGTGCGGATCGGCGCGCTCGCGACGATGAGCGAGGTCGCCGATCATCCGGAGCTAGCCGCGCTCTTCCCGGCCGTCGTGCAAGCGCTGCTGCTGAGCGCCTCGCCGCAGCTGCGCAACATGGCGACGATCGGCGGGAACGTCATGCAGCGCACCCGGTGCGCGTACTTCCGGGACGTCTCGCAGCCGTGCAACAAGCGCGCGCCGGGCAGCGGCTGCGCGGCGCTGCGCGGCGTGAACCGCCAACACGCGGTCGTCGGGGGCAGCGAGCAGTGCATCTGCACGCATCCTTCCGACCTCGCCGTCGCGCTGCTCACGACCGACGCGATCGTGCACGTGCAGGGACGTACCGGTGAGCGCCGGATTCCGTTCGACCGCTTTCACGTGCTGCCCGGCGCAATGCCGCAGCGCGAGACGGTCCTGGAGCGCGGCGAGCTCATCACCGCGATCCAGCTGCTGAAGAGCCCCGTTACGAAGAGCTCGTACTACCTCAAGCTGCGCGACCGCGCTTCGTACGAGTTCGCGCTGGTCTCGGTCGCTGCCGGGCTCGACGTTGCCGGCGGTACCGTGCGCGCTGCGCGCGTCGCGCTGGGCGGGGTCGCGCCGACGCCGTGGCGCTCGCACGAGGCCGAGACCGCGCTGGTGGGGCAGCCTGCGAACGCAGCGACATTCGCTGCGGCCGCGCAAGCGGCGACGCGCGGGATGCGCGGCTACGGCGAAAACGACTTCAAGGTCGCGCTGACGCGCCGCGCCGTGGCGCGCGCGCTCGCGCACGCGGGAGGGATCGCATGAGCGCGCTGGTCGGCGCGCCGGTCGACCGCGTCGACGGACGCCTGAAGGTCACGGGCGCTGCGAAATACTCGGCGGAGATCGCCGTGCCGAATCTTGCCTATGGCGTCATGGTGCTCAGCACGGCGGCGAGCGGGACCGCCTCGGTCGACGCGACGACGGCGCTCCGCGCGCCCGGCGTCATCGACGTGATGACCCCGCAAAACGCGCCGCGCGTGCAGAACGGAGGCCAGGGCGGCGGCGACCGCACGTTGATGGTCCTGCAGGACGAAGTCGTGCGCTACGACCGGCAGCCGGTCGCGGTCGTCATCGCCGACACGTTCGAGCGCGCTGTCGACGCGGCCGCGATGGTGCGCGTCCGCTATGCGCGCACCGCGGCCGTCACGCGCTTCGACGCGGCGCCGGAATACAAGCCTGGCACTCAGGGACAAGGCGGTCAACAGCCGCAAGGCGGTCAGCAGGCGCAAGCGGCGCAATCGCATGACGTCGACAAGCACAAGGGCGACGCGGCAAGCGCGCTCGCCGCGGCCGCGGTGAAGGTCGACAACGTCTACGTCGTGCCGGTCGAGCACCATAACCCGATGGAGCCGCACGCCACGGTCGCCGCTTGGGACGGCGACAAGCTGACGGTGTACGAAGCGACGCAAGGCATCATCAACGCGCGCCGCAAGCTCGCGACGACGTTCGGGCTGCCGGCGTCGAACGTGCGCGTGGTCTCGAAGTTCATCGGCGGCGGTTTCGGCGGCAAGGGTTCCGTCTGGCCGCACGCGGTGCTCGCCGCGATGGCGGCGAAGCTGGTGAACCGGCCGGTGAAGATCGTGCTGAGCCGTCCGCAGATGTTCGGCTCGGTCGGGTTCCGGCCGCGCACGGTGCAGCGCGTCGCGCTCGGCGCCGGGCGCGACGGAAAGCTGACCGCGCTCGTGCACGAGACGAGCGCCCAGACGTCGGTGTTCGACGAGTTCATGGCGCAGACGGGCGCGCTCTCCGCGGTGCTCTACGCGACGCCGAACCTGACGATCACGCACCGGCTGCGGCGGCTGAACTACTCCACGCCGACGTTCATGCGCGCGCCCGGCGAGTCGTGCGGCTCGTTCGCGCTGGAGTCCGCGATGGACGAGCTGGCGTACGCGACCGGCATCGATCCGCTCGAGCTGCGGCTGCGCAACGACACGAACGTCGACGCCGACGGCAAGCCGTTCTCGAGCCGTTCGCTCGCGCAGTGCATCCGCGCGGGCGCGGAGCGGATCGGCTGGAGCCGCCGCAATCCCGCAGCGCGCTCGATGCGCGAGGGCAACCTGCTGGTCGGGATCGGGATGGCCGCCTCGACCTACCCGACGCATCGCAGCCCGGCGAGCGCGCAGGTGCAGGTGCGGGCCGACGGGAGCGTCGTCGTGCGCAGCGCCGGCGTCGACATCGGGACCGGCGCGTACACGGTGTTCTCCCAGGTCGCGGCCGATGCGCTCGGCGTCCCCGTCGAGCGGGTGCGCATGGAGCTCGGCGACAGCGACTTCCCGAACGCGCCGAACGCCGGCGGCTCGACGCTCACTGCCAGCGCCGGATCGGCGATCAAGCTCGCCGCTCTCGACGCGCGCGCGAAACTGCTCGCGCTGGCGGGCGGCGATGCGAGCGCGCTCGGCGCGGCCGGCGCGATCCCCGCGCTGCTCCGCGCGCACGGCACGGACGTGGTCGAAGGGCGCGCCGACGCGAAGGCCGGCGAGGAGGCGCATCAGTACGCGATGCATGCGTTCGGCGCGCAGTTCGCCGAGGTCCGCGTCGACCCGGATCTCGGCACGGTGCGAGTCGTGCGCTTCGTGAACGCGTTCGGTTCCGGCCGCATCCTCAACGAGAAGACCGCGAAGAGCCAGTACATGGGCGGCGCGATCTTCGGCATCGGTATGGCGCTGCTCGAGCACACCCGCTACGACGAGCGCACCGGCCGCATCATGAACGCGAACCTCGCCGACTACCTGCTCCCGACGAACGCCGACGTCCCGGCGGTCGAGTCGATCATCGTCCCCGAGAACGACCCGCACGTCAACGAGATCGGCGTGAAGGGAATCGGCGAGATCGGCATCGTCGGCGCCGCCGCCGCCGTCGCGAACGCCGTCTACCACGCCACCGGCAAACGCGTCCGCGACCTCCCGATTACCCCGGAGAAGCTGCTGGCGTAGCCGTCGAGGGGATCAGGCGGGGCTCAAAATCCCGTCGCGCAGGGTTGGCACGACGGTCAGCGTGTCGAGGGCGGCGCTGGTGGTGATGTCGGCGGCGAAGCCTTTGTGGGCGAGGGACTGGGCGTGGTCGGCGCTCGCGATCGCGTCGGGAAGGCGTGAGGCGACGGAGCGGTAGAGGAGCGCGGCGGCGCGGGCGCCGTCGCGCAGCTCGACGTCGCCGATCTGCGCGAGCAACGCGTCGACGAGGGCGCCCGCGCCGAGCGCGTCCTCGAGCGCGAAGCCGTTCGCTTCGCCGGCGCAGACGATTGCGACGTCGCCGTCCTCGTTCGCGAGCGCGTCGGCGACCGCGAGGCGGTTCACCAGCGCGGCGGTGCGCACCGACGCCGCCGTCGAGACGGCGCGCAGCGCGCGGGTGCCGTTCGTGGTCGTCATGACCAGCATCTTCCCGGCGACGCGCTCCGGCGTGAACGACACCGGCGAATTGTCGAGGTCGAACCCTTCGATGCGCACCGCGTCGCGCTCGCCGCAGAAGAGGACGCGCTCGCGGCCCAAGCGGTTGCCGAGCGCGATCGCGTCTTCGGGCTCCGCGACGGCGATCACGCCTTCGGCGCCGTTCGCCAGCGCGACGGCGATCGTCGTCGTCGCGCGCAGGACGTCGACGACGGCGACATGCGCACCGCGCACCAGGTCGCTCGACGCCGGCGGGCTCAGCAAAACATCGACACAGCGGCTCACGTGCGGCGTTACTCCGCACGTGACCGCTGCGCCTTTGCCCTAGGGCGTGGCGTCCCTAGCGACTACTTGGTGAAGTCCACCACGAAGGCGTACGTGCCGCCGACGTGCGCGCAGTCGCGCGATTCCGCACTGTAGCGCGACGAGCGCGCGGCGCGCAGCGCGGCCTGGTCGAGCCAGCGGTTTCCGCTCGATTCGAAGACCGAGCTGGAGGTGAGGCGACCGGCGGCGTCGAGCGCGATCTTCACCGAGGCGATCCCGGTGACGTGCTGCTCGGCGGCGATGGTGGGAAGGTCGGCGGGTTGGGCGTCGGTGATCGCCGCGGGGACGGCGGCGCAGGTGACCGATGCGCCGACCGACGGCGCGGACGGGAGCGAGACGAGGCGGACGGTGGCGGCGCCGGCGGCGGCCGAGAGCGCGAGGCTGAGCGTGGCGGCGATTCCGGCGATGCGAAGCGGGCTGATCACGGTGTTCTCCTGGAAGAGTTGTCGCGGGGTTGCCGGGAGAACACGGATGCGCCGCAAGCGTTGCATCGGCGCGCGCGGTCAGCCGATCCGTTCCGCCACGTGATCCAACGAGGAGTAGCGCGCGAGCACTTGGTCCGCGCGTCCGTCACGTCCGAGCCTGAACGTCATCGTGCCGTCGCCCAGCGGAAAGTAACATTGGGTCGCCGACATCGGGATGAGGCCGGCCGTGAACTGCTCGGGAATCACCGCCATCAGACCGAGCCGCTCGTCGGGCGAGATCGTCATCACTCGCCCGTTCGAAAAGCGATAGTGTCCCGACAACGCGGCCTTCTCCGCTACGGTCAGCGTGACGACGTCGCCGCTGACCGGATCGTCCCACGTGCCGCCCCGCGCGATCCGGGCCAACGCGTTCGTGACCAGCATCGGGCGCGAGCGCATCCAGTTCGTCAGGACGACGATCGTGAGGCGCTCGTCGGGCCAGATGCTGCTCACGGTGAGGTAGCCCGGCATTTCGCCGGTATGCCGATAACGCCGGCGCCCTTCGTCGTCATTGCCGATCATCCACCCTGCGCCGTAGCCGAACGCCCCACCGTCGAAGATCTCGCGAACGAGCGCGCCGGTGACGACGTTTCCGTCCGGGTGCAGCATGAGATCGTTCCACCGCGCGAGATCGGTCGCGGTGCTGTACACGCCGGCGTCGCCTTCGGGCGGCGTGAGCGGCAAAACGGGGACACGTTCGGCGAAGTCGGCGAGCCGAAAGCCCGGCAGAAAACGCGGCCAAGATATCTCGGCAGCGTTGTACCCCGCGGCGAGCGCCGCCGGCGCGTCGAACCCGACCGTGCCCGTCGCGTGCATCCCGGCCGGCGCGAAAATCGTCTCGCGTAAGAACGCGCCGAACGCCTTTCCGGCAGCGCGCTCGACGATCGTTCCGAGCAGCAAATACCCCGTGTTGGAGTAGTGGAACTTCGAGCCCGTGAGAAGTCGAGCGGCAGCGGACGCATATTCGCGATCGCACGTTGCGCGGAGTTCGGCTGCAGCATGAACGCCAGGTACGCCGGCGATTCGAGATCGAGCTTCGCTTCGTAGTCGGGGATGCCGGAGGTGTGATGGACGAGATGCGCGATCGTGACGCCGCGCCAGTGCTCGGGGCAGTCGTCGAGATGGTCGCAGATCGGATCGTTCAGCCGTAGGGCGCCGCGGTCGCGCAGCTTCAGGACCGCGAACGCCGTGAACATCTTCGAGAGCGAGGCGATCTCGAATTGAGTCTGTGGCGTCGCGCCGCGCTCGGGCGCGACGGTGGCGGAGCCGTACGCTGCTCCGAAAACGAGCGCGCCGTCGCGCCGCACCTCGGCGGCGCCGCTGAAGCGCCCCAGGGCGGCGAGCCGGCGGAGATAACGGTCGCACCGCGCGGCCGGCCCCTCGGCCGCCAATCCGATGCGCGGGACCGCCGCAGCGGCAGCAGCGAGGGACGAGACGAACGCGGAACGGTTCATACACCGAATGAATTAGGTTTCACCGGCGCCCGCCCCTGCGGCGCCGCGCAGAGCCCGCTCGCCGCGTTGTCGAAAGCCGTTCCGGGTGAGCACGAACGTCCTCGACCTCGTCGTCGAAGCGCTCCCGCATCTGCGCGGCGGGCTCGGCGAAGAGTCGGCGAGCTTCACCGCGCGGCTGCTCTACCGCAACTTGGGACTCGACGCGTGCGCGGTCGTCGACACCGAGCGCGTGCTGGCGTACGTCGGGCGCGGCGAGGACCACCACCGCGTCGGCGGCCCGGCGCTGACCGGGCTCACGCACCGAGCGATCGCGACCGGGCACGCCTACACCGCCCGCACGCGCGAAGAGATCGACTGTCCCGTCCCGGCCTGTCCGCTCACCTCGGTGACGATCGCGCCGTTCATCGTCCGCGGCGCGGCGGTCGGCGCGCTGAAGTTATATCGCGCCGGGACGCCGATCGCCGAAGACGACGAGAAGGTCGCGCTCGGGCTCGCGCGCGTCTTCTCGGTCTCGCTCGAAGCGGCGGAGCTCGACGCGCGCTCGGCGCTCGTCACGCAGGCCGAGCTCGACGCGCTGCGCGCGCGCGTCTCGCCGCATTTCCTCTTCAACACGCTCACCACGATCGCCGCGCTGACGCGCACCGATCCCGACCGCGCGCACGACCTGGTCGTCGACTTCGCCGAGTACTTTCGCGACTCGCTCGCGCAGCACGCGGAGTTCGTCTCGCTCGACGACGAGATGGAGCACGTCGAGCAGTACCTGCGCTTCGAGCGCGCGCGCTTCGGCGATCGGCTGCAGGTGGCGTTCGAGGTGGACCCGCGAGCGCGGCTGGCGCTCGTTCCGGTGATGTCGGTGCAGCCGCTGGTCGAGAACGCGATCATGCACGGGCTCGCGCCGAAGGGCGGCGGCGGAACGGTCCGCGTCCTCGCGCGCCCCGACGCCGACGGCATCGAGATCGCGGTCAGCGACGACGGCATCGGGTTCGTGCCGGGAGCGCCGGCCAAGCACAACGGGATCGGGATGGACAACGTCGACCAGCGGCTGACGAAACTGTTCGGCCCGGCCAGCGCGCTGCGCATCACCAGCGCGCCGGGCGCCGGCACGACGGTGGCGTTCCGCGTGCCGGCGAAGATGCCGGTCGCCGCGCGATGAGCGGGCTCGCGTGCGCGCGCTAGTCGTCGACGACGAGCCGCTGGTCCGCAGCGAGCTCGTCTACGCGCTGCGCAAGGCGGGCGGTGAGATCGAGATCGACGAGGCGCCCGACGCGGTGGAGGCGCTGCGCGTGATCGCCGGCGGCGCGTACGACGTCGTCTTTCTCGACATCAGCCTGCCCGGCCTGAGCGGGCTCGAAGCGACGAAGGTGATCAATGCCCTCCCGTCAGCGCCGCAAGTGGTGTTCGTCACCGCGCACGACACCCATGCGGTCGACGCGTTCGAGCTGGCGGCGTTCGACTACGTCGTCAAGCCGGTCTCGCAAGAGCGGCTCGCGCGCACCCTGGAGCGGCTGCGCGCGCAGCGGGAAACCACCGCTGTGCCGGCTGCCACGCCGAACGGCAACCTCGGCCGCGTCGCGCTCGAGGACGGTGAGCGCACGCGGCTAGTCAAGCTGGCTGAGATTCGCTACGTGCAGGCGAACGGCCACATCGTCACCGCGCGCACGTTCGACGGCGATTTGCGTTGGAAAGGCTCGCTCGCCGAAGCGGCGGCGCGGCTGGAGCCGGCCGGTTTCCTGCGCGTGCACCGCGCGTATCTGGTGAACCCGGAGCGCGTCGTCGAGGTCGAGCCGTTCTTCGGCGGCTCGTATCTGCTGCGCGTCGACGACAAAGCGCGCAGCGAGGTGCCGATCTCGCGCAACTACTTTCCGACCGTGCGCAAAGCGCTCGGCTTGTGAAGCTGCGCCGCGGCGCGTTTCTCGCCGGGGCCGGCGGCGCCGTCGCGGCGCCTCTCGCAGCAGCGGCGCACCCGATCGGAGGCTATCGCCGCACGCCGGCCCCGCTAGAGATCGCGCAGGCGGTGCGCGCCGAGTTCGTGCACGCCTGGAACGGCTACAAGCTGATCGCCTGGGGGCGTGACGAGGTGAAGCCGGTCGCGGGGACGACGAACGACTTCTTCGTGGACGGCCGGACGTTCGGGCTGTCCATCGTCGAGGCGCTCGACACGCTGTACGTGATGGGGTTCGACGACGAGCTGGCGCGCTGCGTGCGCTGGATCGGCGATCACCTGGAGCTCGACGTCGACGCCGACGTGCAGATGTTCGAATGGGTCATCCGCATCGTCGGCGGGTTGCTCGCCGGCTACGCAGCGACCGGCGAGCGAATGCTGCTCGAGCGCGCGCGCGACGCGGCGGACCGCGTCCTGCCGTGCTTCGTGAAATCGCCGACCGGCGCGCCGTACCGGTACGCGAACCTGCGCACCGGCGCGGTGCGCGAGCCGGCGATGAACCTCGCCGAGATCGGCAGCAACATCCTGGAATTCGGCGAGCTCACGCGGCTCACCGGCGACCCGAAGTACATGCGGGCATCAAAGCGCGCCTACGAAGCGGTAATCGCGAAGCGCTCGGGGCTGAACCTGCTCGCGACGTACTTCGACGTGGAGAAAGGCGCGTTCAGCAAGAACGTCGACGTCGCGCCGAACCCGCCGGTCGACTCGTTCTACGAGTACCTGTGGGGCGGGTGGGCGATGTTCGGCGACGCGCAGTGCCGCGACTGGTACCGCATGCTGACCGACGCGATCCTCAAGCACCAAGCGGACCGCACCACCGTCCGAGGCCGGCTGTGGTTCCGCCAAGTCGACTACCAGACGGGTGCGCCGGCCGGGACGCGGCAGGTCGAGCTGGCCGCGTTCTACGCGGAGCTGCTCGCGAAGGGCGGCGACCGCGAAGCCGGCTCGGACTACTACGACTCGTGGACCTCGGTCTCGGACCGCTACGAGATCATCCCGGAAGTCTTCGACTACGCGAGCGGCGCGGTGAGCGCGCCGAGCAACGAGCTGCGCCCGGAGTACGCGAACGCCGCCTTCGACCTGTGGTTCCTGACCCGCGACGAGAAGTATCGCAACACCGCGTACCGCCACTTTCTCGCGATACGCGAGCACTGCCGCGTCGCGAACGGCTACACGATCGTCGACGACGTCCGCCCGCGCCCGATGAAGCTGGGCGATCTCTTCCCCGCCTACTCGTTCGCGGAGAACTTCAAATACCTGTACCTGATGTTCGCCGAACCGCGGCGCTTCGACGCCGCGAACTACTACTTGAGCACCGAAGGAAAAGTGCTGCGCGGCTTGAGACGCTAATCCGCATTATGAGCATTGCGCCGCCCGCGGCTCAACCGGCACGATAGACTCCAGCGGTTCTCCGGCGATGAAGCGCTGCAGGTTGCGGGTGACGAGCGCGAGGATGCGGCGCGGCGCGACGTCGCCGCCGTAGCCGGCTACGTGCGGGGTGATCAGCACGTTCGGCAACGTCCAGAGCGGGTCGTCCGCGGGGAGCGGCTCGGGCTCGGTCACGTCGAGGGCGGCGCCGCCGATGCGTCGTTCGCTCAGCGCGGTGCGCAGCGCGTCGTGGTCGACGACGCCGCCGCGCGCGACGTTGATGAGGATCGCGTGCGGCTGCATCGCGGCGAGCGCGCCCGCGCCGACGAGGTGCCGCGTCTGCGCGCCGAGCGGGACGGCGAGCACGACCGCATCGCTGCGTGCGAGGACCTCGTGCAACTCGGTGCTCGGCGCGGCTTCGTCGCAGAGCGGATCCGCGCGCCCGCTGCGTGTCACCGCGACGATGTGCGCGCCGCAGCCGCGCAGCCGCTGGGCGACGGCGCGGCCGATGTTGCCGAAACCGATCACCGCGACCCTCGCGTCGTTCAGCGTGCCGATCCGCACGGCGTTCGACTGATCCCAGATGTTGCGCTCTTGGTTGCGGACCGCTTCAGGGATGCGCCGCAGCAGCGCGAGGAGCATCGCGAGCGCGTGCTCGGCGACGGTCGGTGCGTACGCGTCGCCGGCCGACGTGACGGTCACGCCGGGCGGGACGCCGTGCAGCTCGACCGGATCGTAGCCCATCGTCGGAAGCTGCACCCAGCGCAGGCGCGGCGCGTTCCGCTCGAGCGTCGCGACCAACGCGGCGTCGTAGAACGCGGGCCAGGCCCACAGCGCGTCGGCGTCGGCGAGCTCGCGGTGCATCGCCTCGGCGTCGGTGACGGCGACGCTCTCGACGCCGTGCGCGGCGGCGAGGGCTTCGAACTGGGGCGCCAGGACGTGGGTTCGTATCACGACGCGCATCAACCGACCGTTCGCCGTGCGGCGGCTGCTGCATTTCGGGCGCCGTTTTCGGCCTTTCGCGCTCGGCGGCGAGACGCGGGCAGGCGGGCGCGGTACCGTCGGGGTTGTCATGGCACGCTCACAGACGATGACGAACGACCTTGCCGGCGTCGCGCAGCTGCTGGTCTCCGGCGGGCGCGGGATCATGGTGCTCGACGAGCCGCCGCAGAGCTGCAACGCGCGCTTCGCGCGGCTCGGCATCGCGCCGACCGCGGAGCAGCGGCGCGCATACCGCGAGCTGCTGATCGACGCGCCGGGCATCGAGCGCTACGTCTCGGGCGCGGTCCTCGACGACGAGACGATCCGCCGCGGCACCGCCGACGGACGCCGCTTCGTCGACGTGCTGCGCGCGCGCGGGATCGTGCCGGGGATTCGCCTCGAAGCGAGCAACGCCAACCTCGCCGAATACGCCGCGCTCGGCGCGGGTATCGCCGCGATGCGCGGCGACGCGCCGACGCTCGCGCGCTTCGCCGCGCGCTGCCAGCAGAGCGGGATCGTCCCGGTCATCGAGCCCGACGTTCCGAGCGACGGCGAAGAGACGCTCGAGGAATGCGCGCAGGTTACCTCACGCGCGCTGCGCCGGCTGTTCGCGGAGCTGGCCGAGGCAGAGGTCGCGTTCGAGGCGCTGATCCTGACCACGAACATGATCGCGCCGGGGACGGCGTCGGGACAACATGTTTCGACCGCCGACGTCGTCTCCGCGACGCTTCGAGTGCTCGGCGCGACGGTTCCCGTCGCGGTCGCCGGGGTTGCGTTCGTCGCGGGCGCGCAGCACGATCACCTCGCCGCCGAGCGGCTGTGCGCGCTCAACAAGACGATGCCGCGCCGCCGCCCTTGGCCGCTGACGTTCACGTACGACCGCGCCCTGCAGCAAGCCGTGCTGGTCGCGTGGCGCGGCCGCGCCGAGCACACCGCGGAAGCGCAGCGCGTGCTGCTCCACCGCGCGCACTGCAACGGCCTTGCCGCCTGCGGCGCCTACACCTCGAAGATCGAGGACCAGTTCGAGACGTTCGTCCCGCCGCTCGCCGCGTAGCATGCCGCGCGGCGTTTCGCCGGCGGAGGCGAAGAACATCGGCTACGCCACCGTGACGGCGAGAAAGAAGAAGGGGAGCCGCTAGCTCCCCTTCGGGCGAATCAGCCGGTAGCGTAGCCGGCGATCGTTGAAATCGCCTGCATTCCCGGCAAGTACACGTACGCGCTGCCGCGCGTGCGAACGAAGTTGGTGAAGCCCGGCACCGGCGAAGCGCTGAGCGTGAAGACATTGGTCTTCATCGTCGGCGGCGGCGGCGGCATGACCGTTGTGAACGTCCACGGCCCCGTCGTCAGGTTGTGCCCGATCACCGGATCGGCGGGATCGCGGCTCGCGGGGTACGGCAGACCGCTCGACGATCCGCCGTTGACCCACGTCTCCATGAGAAACTCGAACGAGTCGCGCAAGCTTGCGCCGATGAAGAAACCCATCAGGCCGCGTTCGCCGGTGTTGCGGTCGTTCGGATCGTAGGGAAGCTGGTACGGCATCGCGCGGCGCATGATGCGGTGGCGCGAGGGCAGGTCTTCGACAGTCGTGTTGCGCGGGTTGTTGCGCCGAATGTGCGAGCTGTACGGGCAGTCCGAGCCGCCCTTGTCGGTGTAGAGAAAGTCGTTGATCTCATCGCTTGGAAGATCGGGCGGAAGCGTCTGCCGGCCCTTCACCGGGTCGATCGCGACCGGCGTTCCGTTCGCCGGCCAGCGCCCGACCAGCAACGCCTTCATCGCGTCACCGGCGATTGCCGGGGACGTTCCGTAGAGTGAGGCGATCCTGTCGCGCTGGCCCTCGACGAACGCTTCGAACTCCTCGACCTTCTGCTCGAGCATGCGGAACGCCGCGAAGCTGCCATGTAGCCCGATCCCCGGCGGTTTGTTTCCGCCGGGGAGGTTGACGTTTTGGAAGTACGTCGTCGTCGCCGTGCCGAGAATGAACGCGCCGTTGTCGACCGGCTGCTGGTTGCCGTCGGGGCGCTTGTAGTACGGGTCGATCGAGAGGATCGGCTGCGCGATCCCGTCGCGGTACCCGAAGTAGATCATATCGTGAAGCAAGTCTTGCGACGTGAGTTCCTGCTGGATCTCGAACCCCGCCGCGAGCAACGCGCGCAGCTCGACGCTCGCCGCCTCGAGCGTCGCCAGGTCCTTCGCCCACAGCGCCAGCATGACGTCGAAGTTGCGGTCGTCGACGATCCAGTTGCTCGGCGCGCTGTCGGCGACGTCGCCGATCGTCGGCGCACTCGCCGCGGAGCCGTTCATGAACGGCGTGTGCGAGGGCGAACCGAACCACGCCGGCGAGCTCAGCGTCGCCGCGGGGATCCCGAAGCTGGCCAACCCGTTGAACGAGAAGCCGATGTTCAGACAGGTCGCCGGCGTGCTCGGGCCCCAATCGGCAGACGAGCGAATTTGGAAATCGGGAACCGAGCCGTCGACGAGGCTGCGCACGAGCGTTCCCGCGGCGGTTCGATCGCGCACGACCAGCACGAAGTAGCGCGCGAAGGTCGGTTCGCCGAGCCGGTAGCCGCGCATGACGATTCCCTGAACGTCCGGCAAGACGTCCGAGAGAAACTGCGCCGCCACCGCACCCCGAACGGCGCGGCTCATTCGGGCGGGTTACCAGGTCCGCCGAGGCAGGTCAGGATGTCGACGACGCCCCAGTAGTAACCTTGGAAGACCGGCGTGACCACGCCGCCGTTGCCCTCCGAAGGATCGCGCTGGGCCAGGTCGTTCGCTTGAACCCAGGCGATGAAATTGTTCAAGCGCGAGGGATCGGTCGCAGAGTAGACGGGATAGAGATCCTCCGCTCCGACGATCAAGTTTTGGACGGCGTAGTTGAACGGCGCCGGGTTCGCCTGCACGAGGATCGCGATGTACTTGGCGAAGTCGAGGTCGTACGCGGTCGTGAGCAGCACCCAGTTGCCGGGCGGCGCGGTCTGCGGCGGCAGCACGGTCGCCCACGCGTAGTGCAAGATCTGCGTCGACTCGTTGGTGTCGTCGCTCGCGCCGTCGCCGGATTGCGGGACGAAGAGCGTCTGGAACCGAGGCTCCTGCTGCGGCGGAACCTTCGCCTGGAACAGAAGCGAAAGAAAATTGGCCATGCATAACCCCTGATGCGGCTGACGAGGACCAAGACGATCGCTCGGACGAGCACCGTTAGGGGAGCGGGCGAATTCTCCTACGAACGGGGGCCCATGTCGTTTTTCGCCGACCTGTTCGCCACGAGCTCGGTCGAGAAGTTGCGGGAAATGAGCCGGAGCAAGAAGCTCCGGCGCGCGCTCACCGCGAAGGACCTGGTCGCGATCGGGCTCGGGACGATGATCGGGGGCGGAATTTTCACGACCATCGGGACTGGTGTCAAAGGCGCCGGCCCGGCCGTCATCGTCTCGTACCTGTTCGCGGGGCTCACCTCGTTTTTCGCGGCGCTCTGCTACGCCGAGCTCGGTGCGATGGTGCCGGTCGCCGGCAGCGCCTATACGTACGCATACGCGACGCTCGGGAAGCTGTTCGCCTGGATCATCGGCTTCGCGCTGATCTTCGAGTACGGGATCAGTGCGGCGCCGGTCGCGCAGCAGTTCTCGGCCGCGCTGCAGGACGTGCTCAAGACGGTCGGGATCGCGCTGCCGGCGTGGGGGCAGACCTCGAACCTGGTGATTCATGGCGCGTGGTGGCTGCCCGGCTCGTACGACCTCGCGCACTCGCAGTTCGACGTGCTCGGCGCGGTGTTCGTGCTCGGGCTCTCGATCCTGCTCTCGATCGGCATCCGCGAGTCGGCGACGACGAACAACATCTTCGTCGTGCTGAAGATCTCCGCGCTCATCGTGTTCATCATCGCCGGCGCCTTCTTGTTCCACGCGGCGAATTTGCACGACTTCAACCCGAAGGGCTGGGGCGCGCTGGTGCCGTTCGGCGGCGCGGTCGAGAACGCGCAGACCGGAATCATCCCGATCGCCGCCTACGTGTTCTTCAGCTACATCGGCTTCGACACGGCGACGACGACGGCGGAAGAGACGAAGAACCCCGCGCGCGACGTGCCGCTGGGCGTGATCGGCGCGCTCGCGATCGGGACGCTGATCTACTGCGCGACGGCGATCGTGCTGCTCGGCGCGCTGCCGTGGGCGCAAGTTCCCGAGAAGAACCCACTGGTCACCGCGCTCGCGCCGCTGCACTTTCCGGTGCTGAACTGGGTGATCACGATCGGCGTGCTGGCGGGGACGACCAGCGTCGCGCTCGCCTCGCTGCTGGGACAGGCCCGCATCTTCTACGTGATGGGGCGCGACAAGATGCTGCCGCCGGCCGTCGCGGAGATCCACCCGCGCTTCAAGACGCCGGTCCGCTCGACCATGTTCACCGGGGTCGCGGTCGCGATCCTCGCGCTCATTGTCCCGCTGAACCAGCTGCTCAATCTGGTGAACATTGGGACGCTGATCGCGTTCACCGTCGTGTGCGCCGGGGTGCTGTACCTGCGCCGCCGCAAGCCCGACATCCCGCGCAGCTTCCGCGTGCCGTTCGTCCCGCTGTTCCCGATTCTCGGGATTCTGATGTCGTTGTTCCTGGCGGTCTTCGGCCTCTCGCGCGACACCTGGATCTGGTTCGCCACCGCGCTGGTCGTCGGCTTGGTCTTTTTCTTCAGCTACGGATTTCGGACGTCGAAGCCGGAGCAGATCGAGTTCGTCGAAGAGCCCGAAGCGCTGGAGCTCGCATAGGGTGCGATGAAGCGGATCATCGCGCGGCCCGACGCGATGGACAAGGGCCGCACCGACGCCTTCACCGACGGCGTCTTCGCGATCGCGATCACGCTGCTGGTGCTGGAGATTCACATCCCGGACCTGAAACCGCTGCCCAGCGGCGGCCTCGACGCTGCGATGCGCGAGTACCTGGCGAACCTCGGGCAGCCGCTGCTCACCTACGCGCTCAGCTTCGCGACCGTCGGGATCATCTGGCTCAACCACCACGCGACCTTCGCGCAAATTCGCTACGTCGACCGGACCGGAAACATTCTCAACCTGCTGCTGCTCGCGATCGTCTGCTTCATTCCGTTCCCGACCGCGCTGCTGGCGCGCTACGGCCCGCTGCCCTCATCGACGGCATTCTACGGCGCAACGTTCACCGCGATGTCGGTCGCGTACGCGCTGAACTGGCGGTACGCGGTGCTTAAGCAGCACAAGATCGATCCGTCGTTCCCCGACCTGACCTTCGCGCAAGCGCTGCCGGGGATGATCGGTACCGTGTTCTACGCGATTGGCGCGCTGACGGCGTTCGTCGCGCCGCGCGTCGCGGTGGGGATCTACGTCGCGGTCACCGCGTACTACGTGCTGCCCGGACTGTTCACGCGCGGCGACGCGGCGCGAAGCGCGGACGCCGGGTGAGCGAGACGGGCTACGTTCGCCGCGCGAAGCGCGTGGTGTACGAGAACCCGTGGCTGCGGTTCGAAGCGCACGAGATCGTCCACCCGACCGGCGTCGCGGGCGAGCACGGCGTCGTCGTCACGCCCCGCGCGAGCGCGGTCGTTCTGGTCGACGGCGATGAGGTGCTGCTGACGCGCCAGGCGCGCTTCGCGATCGACCGCGTCGTTCTGGAAGTGGTCAAAGGCGGCCGGCACGCCGGCGAGGACGGTTTGGCCTGTGCGCAGCGCGAGTCGCGCGAGGAAGCCGGCGTGATCGCCGCACGCTGGATGCCGCTCGGCGTGACCTACGAGATTCCGTCCATTGTCGAGGAGGCTGTCGAGCTATTCCTCGGCGCCGGTCTCTCGCCGGCGCCGCTCCCGCCCGAAGCGGTCGAGCGAATCGACGTCGTGCGGATGCGCTTCTCCGACGCGCTCGACGCCTGCGCCGACGGCCGCATCGCCGACGCCGTCACCGCAATAGCGCTTCTGCGCGCGCACAAAGCTTTGGAGCGGCGTCCATGACGAAGAAGAACCCGAGTGCGAAGCTCCTCGCGCACGCGCTGACGTTTCCCGGCGCGTGGCAAGACGATCCGTGGGGCGATAACGTCGTGAAGGTCGGCAAGAAGATATTCGCCTTCATCGGCGAGGACTCGCTGACGCTGAAGCTCACGGAGGCGCACGCTGCCGCGATGTCGGTCCCAGCCGCAAAACCAACCGCCTACGGCCTCGGCAAAGCCGGCTGGGTGACGCTGCCCATCGCGGCAAACACGCCGCCGCTCGAGATCCTGTGCGATTGGCTCGAAGAGAGCTACCGCGCGGTAGCGCCCAAGAAGCTCAGCGCCCAACTCGGCGGCGGAAAACCGGTTTGAGCGCTCCGTCAGATCTGGCGGATGCCGATTGCGAATGCGGTCACGGTCGCCGGGGAAGGGTGTATGTGGTCTTTACCCGCCACAGACCAACATTTGCCCTGAGGGAATGAGGCGGTCAACAGGTTCCCGTCGCCGTTCCAGTTGTCGAGGGCGCCGCCGCCGGACAGAGTCCATTCCGAGGACAGGCACGCGGTCGCGGTCGGGTGTTGATCATTGTCGCCCGTGACGGGTTGAACCGTTCGCTTAAGATTAACGTGTCCGCCGCGGTGCCGAATGCCGATCGCGTACGCAGTGATCACCGCCGGATCGGGAACATCATGGTCTTTGCTGCGCGCCTCCCATGTGAGATCGCCGCTCGGGAAACTGGCCGTCAGAAGATTGCCGGCGCCCGTCCAGTTCACCGACGCTCCGCCGCCGGTTAAATGATATCCGTCCGGCAACGTCGCCGTGGCGCTTGGATGCGGATCGGGTCCGCCCGACTCAGACTGGATCGTCACGTCCCACTCGTCGTTCGGATCGTGGATCGCAATCGCAAAACCGATGATCGTCGCCGGCGACGATTGTTCATGATCTTTTCCAGCGACGAACCACGCGTTTGGTCCCTGCGGATACGCAGCGGTCAACATGTTTCCTACCCCGCTGCCCCAGTTGTCGAGCGCGCCGCCCCCGATGATCTTGAAGCCGGCGGGGACATCCACCGTGACCTGCGGATGTGCTGCTTCGGCACTGATCGCCTGAAATAGCTTTGTTTTGATCGACATCGTGTACACCCCTTATGCGGATTATGGTTCTTGACTAGCTAGGGAAGCCAATCATACGCCGCTCTGTCGAGAAAAGCACCGAGCAAGCGAGCATGTTCGGAAGGTAACTCCGGCCCCGACCGGCAGGGCCCTTGGCTCGAAGAGAGCTTCGCGGAGATCGCACCTACGGAGCTCAGGATGCAGATCGGAAGGCTCGCTCGAAAAGCTTGACCTGCCATTGACGATCGAGACGCCGCGGCTCGAGCTGATCGCTGCCACTTTCGAGCATTGCGATGCCGAAATCCGCGATACGGCGGAGCTTTCGCGCATGCTGCGCGCCGGCGTACCGCCGGAGTGGCCTCCGCCGCTGAACGACGCCGGCTCACAGCAGTTCTTTCTGACGACGCTGCGCGACCGCCCGGACGAGGTCGGCTGGTGCGTCTGGTATTTCATCTTGCGCGAAGGCAACTCGCGCACCGTCGTCGGGAATGGCGGCTTCAAGGGGGCACCGCGCGACGGGACGGTCGAAATCGGCTACTCGATCCTGCCGGCGTACCAGCGTCGCGGATATGCGTTGGAGGCGGTCGAGGCGCTCGTCCGCTGGGCCTTCGAGGACGCGCGGATGCGCCGCGTGATCGCCGAGACGTACCCGGACTTGCACGCCTCGCTCGGCGTCCTGCGAAAGGCGGGCTTCCGCCGCTGCGAGGGTGCAAGCGCGCCCGAGATCGTGCGCTTCGAACTCCTTCATGGAACGTCGCCTCGCGAATGTAAGTAGCTGGACGAAATAGAACGAGACAACATGACGTTGACGCGGGATGCAAAGCAGACGGTGATCGACCGCGCGATGCGCGACCCGGCTTTTGTCAAAGCCCTATTTGACGAAGTAGTCATTTTATTCCGCACCGGTGAACCGGAGACCGCACGACTCGTCCTGCGTGATTTGATTAGGGCCCTGATTGCTCGTTAGGCGCCCTTTGGTAGCGGCACAGCGAAGCAGGGGCTTACGGTGAACGACTTAAGCTCGTCGGAGTATACAAATCTCTTGTCGATGCCGTGGCGCATCAAACCGGTCCGAAACGAGTTGTATGTGCTGCGAATGGCGCTGGCCGACATCGATGGGAGTCCGATGACCGGCGGAGTGCCGACCTCTTCCTTCTCGATCTTAGACGCGTGAAGTGCAGCAAGCACGAGGCGCCCGTCGCGACTCGTGAGGATCCAGGCGACGGGATCCCACCCGTTAGCCAGGATCACAGCTTCATTCACGATCGAGCTGCCTGGAAGCCCTTGGCCCGGCACGGGAAAACCGATGGCGAAGCTATCGATCGGCGTGCAGTTATCGCCGCGTTTGGCTACGGATCCGATGCCGGCTCCCGCTGTGCTGCCACACAGCACCAGAAGACCGAGCACCATTGAGGCAACGACCCTTCGGCTAATCATACATATGCTAATTCGCGTCGGCCCTGCCGCGTACTTCCCGCCTGAAGAGGGCTGCCGAATCTACGTGTGCGCGCACTCGGACCAAAAGAACTCGCAGTCTTTGCAGTACAGACAATGGCCCGTGATAGCGGAGTGCGCATTGAGCTCGTGGCCGCAGACGCAACGCGGTCGTATTACGACTGTCGGCGAACCCGGTTCGCCCGTCAGCAGATGAAGAGACCGCTGCCGCCGATCGTTCCCGGGGTGTAGGCGAACGTCGCAGCTCATGTCCCGTGTGTGGTCCCGGGACGGGCGCGCGCGCTCGCAGGAGCGATCGGCGGGCAGGGCCGGCCGCTACCCGCGCTCACCCCGTCGAAGACGGCATTCGCACGGCAACGGACGTTCGTTTCGCGTTCCGGGGCGCCAATGAGTGCATCCCGCTTCGTCGTGCAGCGACGTACGATGACCGCAGCCCGCGCATACTAACGCAGCGCGTTCATCGTACCGTCCGCATACCCAAGCGTATGCCACCCGTGTCCTCCCTGGATCGCGCTGTCCGCCGTGTTGGTCGCGGGCAGTAGCAGCACGCTAGCACAGGTCGCCATTTAATCGCCATCGGGAGCCTTGTCCCGGGGGTCTGCGCCCGCGTTGCGGTACTCTAATCAAGACCGGGACGTTTATCCCGGTCTCCTGGCCTCCGCGCCGGAAAGGGTGCCCATGCTCGTGACCCTCGCGCTTGCCGCGTTACTGCTTGGCAGAACCGCAACGCCTAGTGAAATTCTCCCCGGCGGACCGTCCGTAACGACTACGGTGACAGCGCCTGCCGCTAGTCCGTCTGTTGCCAATGGTCTTCCGGGCGGGCCCTCGTAGCCGGTTTGATGGAGTTCGCACGCGCGAAGCGAAGGGTTCGGCGCGACGGTGAGTTTCGCCGACCCATGGTTCAGGCTCCTAAAACTCTGCGTAAGTCGCGACCCGCGCATTTGCGAACCTGGGGGCGTCCGATCTCGCTGCACGAGCGGCGCGTCGCTTCCAAGGCAGAGAATGACGGTCGCGCAATGCGCGACGGATAGGATAAGTCACGCATTTCCGGACCGTCCACGACGCAGCTTTTGCACGGAACAGTGAGCCGCCGCCTGCCGCCGTTGGAGCGCATTGCCTGGGACTCCTTTGGCATCAAGCAGCGGGATTTCACAGCTCTCGTTGGATCGGATTAAGGGCTCGATCAGTACCACCCGTGCTGAGGCGCAGGGTCGTAAGCCGGAGTCACTTCGTTGTCACTGCGGACAACCGGCATCGATCCAGTCGGCGATCTCCTTTATCTGCGCGTCGGTGAAAAATGGTGGACCGTTCGCAGGCATTTGGTCGAACGCGCCGTTCTTGGGATCCGCTATCCCCGTTCCTTGCAACACTTGAATGAGCGCCGATCCGGCGGAGTTTCCCGGCACAAGAATGCGGACCGGTTTGTTTTTGTCGTCTGTAACGCCCGGAACGTTTCCCTGCGTGAACTGTTGATACGTGAGAGTCGACCAAAAAGACTTGTGGGGTGCCTGCGTGACGCCCCCGTCTTCCTTATTCGCCTGCAGCACTTGGTTGATGAAATTCTGAACAGCCTGATAGGATGCGAGAGCCATCGTGCTCACCTTGCGGGCGGCCGACTGGGCGTCGGCCGCACTTTTGTCTTCAAGTAGTTTTGAAGGTCGACAAGTTCCGGAATGGAAATCGTGCGCCGCGCGTTGGTCTGAAGCGCGTCGGGCGAGATGCGCTGGAGCAGAAGCATCGCCGGGCCGGGCTGGACTGGATCCAAGCCGTTAGCACGTAAAGCCCAAACGAAGTCAGTGCGAAACTGAACCTTGGTGTGACATTCCATGCAGGTCTTGCCCTGTGTCGCGTCTTGTTCAAACGTTTCCATGACTGCATTCGCGAATGCTGTCGTCGGCGGGTTTATCACACCTGGAAATGTATTCGGACGCGTTCCGTCCTGCGTTGGATCGACCGGTGTCGCTGCGAACGGGCTTTGGGGTACCGGCCACTGCGTCATCACGAGTTGATAGTTCTGCCAGACGGTGCCGGCCAACGCACTTTGATACTTGGCGTTCGTTGCTTGCGTGTTGTCGTGGATCGGCAAGACGCGAACGACGTTGAACGGCGGGCTCGAAGGAGGCGGTGGAAACGTGGAGACGGGGTCCGCAGTCGGCATCGGCATCCCCGTTCCATCGTTGAAGGCCATGGGTACCCCGTGCGGCGGTGGAACGTTGTCTATTTGTTCGAACGTCGACCAGATCCACTGTGGACGTGTCTGCGTTTTCTGTACGATATGCAGGCCGACGAGCCCGACCAGCAGATCCTCACATTTCATCGTGGTCGGATTGAGAATGTGTGCGGTCCTGGTATAATACCGGCCGGGGTTTGCTACGCCGGTCATGACCATCCACGCCGCTTTGACGTCGAGCGAGCCGACAGGCATGGGTGGTGCGTTCATCTGCTGGTTCTTGAAGAATCGTGACTTGTTCTGTATGTCCTCGTACTCAGTCTGGTTGAAGCCCGTCGAGTAGCGTACGTATGTTCCGTTCTGCGCTACCAATTCCCCGACCAGAATTCCGGGACCAGCTTGGCCGAGGTTCCCGGCAATGCCGAACTTTGAGGTGGAGAAGGCACCGAGAACGAGATCATTGATCCCTACTGTGCTCAAACCGCACGGATTGGGGCCGACGAAGTCGTCGAACTTGCCGAGCACGGGGGGATTGCCGTTGAAGATTTCCCAATCTGCCTTGAGCGTCTCGAACACGAGTGGACCGTTCGGCACCGAACCGGGTCTCTGACTCGAATCGGGAACGCCGCGGCGACCTTGTTGTGCGGGCCAGATCATCGCGATAAATGCGCGCCATGAATAATCGTCAAAAAAATCGATGGGATTCTGCTGGAAGGTCGCCGGTATACAAACGTCTGCGGGAACCTGCGGTGACATAATCGTGACCACTGGAGGATCCGGGCAAGTCTGGGCACTTGCTGGTCGGCTCTCACCCAGCACGAACGAAATCGACGCCGTCAGCACCACGAAGATGCCGCTTAGCACTGCGAGATTCCGCGACTGCTCCATTGACGTCATCCTCCACGAAGGTAGGCTAGGAGAGCTTCTACGCCTCCCCAATGCTTATCCTGGTAAGCAAGGCTTAAAGGAAGACGCCCAGCCCTCGTTTAGGCCGCCTAGGGGCGCTGTCGTGGGCCCGACGATTAGTAGGGATGCGCCCGGGGTTACATCGAACACGTGTTCGGTATGGTCTTTGGCCCCGTCGTGAAACGAAGATTTTCTAAACCTCTACGCGGCGTGCCCGACTCGGCCCGAGCGTACTTCCGCGCGTGGGTCCTGAAGTATATAAAGACGAACGGCCGCATCGTGGCCCCCAACAAGGCGAACGCGGCACGCTGGCGGCCGATCGGTCAGGCAGTCGTCGCCCTGCTCTTATTGTGCGCTGGACACGCATCTGCTAAGGACCGTTTGCCGTCATTGCCCGATAAGGCACAGCTCCTCGCTTATGGCCGTACCGGTGATAGCAAGTCGTCCGAGTGCCGCATGATGGAGGCCGCTCTGAAACACATGAATGATCCCGACGGTGTGGACCGCGATATTCACTACCGGCTGATTACCCTTTACTCGTCGTCGTGTCTTGAACGACTGCGGAAGCACGGCGCATCCCCATCAGCGCAGTATCCGGCGCGGTGGGCGTTAGCGGCATCATGCACTACGCTGCGAGCAATGGGAACCATCGACCTCGCGTTGTGTGACGAGCAATGAGCCAGGGGTCTGCGATCGAGTGGACGGACGCGACATGGAATCCGGTAACGGGCTGCACGAAGGTTAGCCCCGGCTGCGACAACTGTTACGCGGCTACGTTCGCCGAGCGTTTTCGCGGCGTCAAAGGTCATCCGTACGAGCGCGGGTTTGAACTTACGCTGCGTCCGGAACGAATCGCGCAGCCGCTCACTTGGAAGAAGCCGCAGCGCGTCTTTGTGAACTCGATGAGTGATCTGTTCCATCGAGACGTGCCCGACGCGTTCATCGAGAGCGTGTTCGAGACGATGGCGGCTGCGGCGACTCATCAGTTTCAAGTTCTCACAAAACGAGCCGAACGGCTAGAACGCCTAAGCTCGCGTCTTCGCTTCGCCGACAATATCTGGGTTGGGGTAAGCGTCGAGTCTCCCAGCTACTACTGGCGAATTAGACACTTGCAACGAGTGCCAGCCTCTGTGCGCTTTTTATCGTGCGAACCGCTGCTAGATGCTCTGCCGGCGCTTCCGCTTATGGGTATCCATTGGGTCATCGTTGGCGGCGAAAGTGGCCCCCGCTCGCGTCCGATCGAAACGGCGTGGGTCCAGGACATTCGCATGCAGTGCAACGCACAGCATATTGCCTTTTTCTTCAAACAGTGGGGCGGGCGTCAGAAGAAAAAGGCGGGCCGTCGCTTAAACGGACGTACATACGACGCAATGCCGAAGCCACTGCGCCGCTACGGGAATGTGATATAGGTATTATCGAGCGGTATTTTGCGCTTCGAAGGATTTATCGGCGGACTGTGTGCTCCACGTGCCGCGGTGATGGCGTGTTTGTCGAACGCGAGACGTGCTAAAGCTTCTTGGTAGTTCTTATCGACGTAGCGCGTCCCGTAGATGTGCTGGGCGATCATATCTTTGACCGCAATCGTCTTCCCGCTGAAGCGCTTCAACAGATCGGCCATGAGGTCATCGATCGGCGTCTCCACGTTAAAGAGCGGCTGCGGCGCATTTTCTTGGAACGCGAAGCTCGCCACCCCGTCCACGAAGGTCGAGCTTTCGTTTGCCATGATATCTTTCATAATCTTGTACGCGGTCGGGTTCTTCGTCACAAACACGAGGTGATGCGTAACCGTACCGCGTGCATTGAGGAAACGAAACGTCTGCACGAAGCGCTTACCTGGGACGTTTAATGCAGCTTCGAGCGCACTTAGGATGACCTTCTCCTTGTCGTCTTTGCCGACCGTCGGAAGCACTTTGCGAAGCTCCTCGACACGCGCCGTCCCGAACAGAGCGTCCATGTGTGAGCGCACAACATTGTTCATGATCGCGCCCGGCATCCGCATGAAACAGAAGAAGAAAACTACGTCGCAGCCCCAGCTCTTCAGGATTGCGTTGATGAGCTTCACCGTCACTCCTTCATAGCCGAACGGATCCAAGAACATGAAGGACGGTATGACTTCCACCACGGCAAACGTTTCGTCGAGCTTGCTCTCTTGCGCGGTCATTCGCTCGATCTGCGGCGCGTAACGCAGCGTATCGATTCCCGGTAGCGCTGCGATGTTCGCGCGTAGCGTATCGATGCAGTCCTGCTCCTTATCTGCGAAAAGTGTTATCATCTGATCGCGAAGCACCGGGTCCGCAAGGATCGTGTTCATGATAAGCAGCGGCGTCGAGGGCGTTCCGTCATCGTAAGCGCCGGGGCCGGAGAACAGGTCAAAGTACGCCATCTTTTTCTCGGTCGCACGCGGTTTAATAATGTTGGCCCACGACTTGAAGTATTTCGAAACAATCCGCGCCTTCACCAATGAGTGTGGCTTCGGGAGCTGAAAGAATCCCGCGGTATCCCTCGACGCGGTTATTTTGCGCCTAGCGCGCTTCTTCCGCACAGGGTCTTGCGGCGTACTCTCTGTGGCGCCGAAATCCATCGGAGATGAATCGGGCTGCCGGGTGCTCTTGCCGGGGAAGAGTTCCGGCGCCCCGGCCCCCTCATGCGGTGTTTGCGACATGATCGTACTTGCTGCGACGTTGGGTCGGCCGGCTCTTAGTCCTCGTATTCGACCCCGACAATGTGTGCCGTGTTGAGGGTGAGCTTCCGCGGCGGTCCGTTCGGCGTGGCGACCTGAACGGTTACGGAAGCTCGATTTTCGGAGAGCGCGGCTTCGATCAGCGCCCCGCCGTCAGCGTCGACAAAGCAGAATTGCCGGGCACCGTTCTGAGTCAGAAGAACCTTGGGCATTGGAGTTAAATGTGCGGCGAAAGGTCCTGGGATTCCTCGCCCGTGGCCCGCGACTACGACCATACCGTACCGCCACTGGCTAGGAATGAATGCACTCCCGTCAGCGCGTCGTCCATGTGTTTGCGTAGTTGCATTGCCAGCATGATCTCTGCGTAGTCCGCGGCGCCTCGGAGATCTTCCGCAACTGCGCCTTGGCGTCGGGTTACGATGGCCAAGAGGACGACGGCGACTAGGCCGCTTGTGCCGCAGGAAGTCTCGTAGGTTAGGAAGGCTTCGCGTAGGGTGCGCTCGGCCTCCGTGTTGGCGGCTCTTGTCCAGTCGATGCCGAAGCGCTCGAATGTTTCGGGAGCCTTGAAGGGGACGACGTTTTTCTTCACGGCGCGTCGCTCCCCAGCAGCTCCGCGCCGCGGTAGATGCGGGCGGCGCGAACCGCCGCGATGTCGCTGCGGAATGCAGTTGATGAGGCTCCGAAGCAGGCTTCGTAGAGCTCGTAGCGGACGGCTTCGCGGCGGATGAATCGGGCGAGGAGCCAAGCGATTCTGGCGATGGAACGGCCACTGCGATCCTGCGTGCAGGAAGGTGGCCGGGTGATCGACGCGTGCACGTCGAATCTGCGGGGTGTCATTCGATGCATCCTCATCGGGTGACGGGCCCGGTCAGTGTTAGCAGCACTGATCGGGCCGCTTCAGTTGTTATGGCCGCGACACGTTCTATCGCGCCGTCGAACCTTCATCATTATACCACATTCGCCGCACGAGTGTTCGATGCGGGAGATTTTTTTTCGCGCGATCAACGCCGTGCTTCAAAACTCCGGCGGCGCGGTGTTCGCGTTCCAAAGATACTCGGGCTGGTCGAGGGCGTGGTTGATCCAGCGAGACCAGACGAACAGCGCGTCCGACAGCCGGTTCACGTAGCGGATCACTTCCGGCGAGATCTCTTCGCCGGCTTCGCGCATTCCGATCAGCAGCCGTTCGGCGCGGCGGCAGACCGTGCGCGCTTGGTGCAGGAACGCGCCGGGATACGAGCCGCCGGGGTGGATGAAGTTCGCGAGCGGCTCCAAGTCTTGCTGCGCGCGGTCGATCGCGCGCTCCAGCGCTTTCGCGTCGTCCGGGCCGATAAGCGGCATCCCTTCCCAGCGGTCTTTCGGGAGCGTCGCGAGATCGCTGCCCAAGTTGAAGAGCGCGTCCTGCGTCCACGCCAGCCACGCGTCGAGCTCGCGCGCGACCTCGTGCGCGCGGCGCAAGTCCTGCACCGGGCGCGTGCGTTGCACCTCGGCGAGGCCGGCGCGCGCTAGGCCGATCACCGACGAAAGCTCGTCGACCGTCCCGTACGCCTCGATCCGCAGCGCGTTCTTTTTCACGCGTTGCCCGCCGACCAGGCCCGTCGTCCCGTCGTCGCCGGTTCGGGTGTAGATGCGCGTGAGCTTCGGCATGGCCGCAGGAGCTTCGCCGAGTCGCGCAGCGACCATTTTCGCGACCTGGGCGCAAATTCGGCTCGGTCAAATGCCGAGGACGAGCCTCAGGCCTTCATCGACTCGGGATTGTGTGGACTCCCGCACCCGACCGACGGATGCCCCAATGAGCGTTCGGTCGAGTGACACCAGCGCCGACAGGTTGTTCGCGCTCGCCTGCGACAGGCCCGATTCGGTGCGGCGCAAGCGAACGTCTCCCGGCGCATCCGCGCGGCTCTGGTCACCACCCTTCGTCTTCCAAGACAATCGCAGCTGGACGACCGATGAGCTCGTCGCCGCGTCGCTGTTTAACGTAGACCGCGTTCAATGCCGCAGTTATCTGTTGGGTATCAGCATCGTGGACGAGGCGTGCGAGCGCGCGAGCATACAGGGCGCTGCGCGAAACGCCAAGGCCTTTAGCGAGCTTCTCGGCCTCATCATACAGATCGTCCGGGATAGACACGGCGGTGGTCTTCGTCACATCCCAAGTATAACAATAGCTACCACGGGGCAGGACGGTCGCCGACCTGGGCGAACCCGGGGCGTTTGGCCGTCATGGAACGAACGCTGGAACGCATCCCGCCGAAGAGCGCGGACCTCTCGGAGTGGTATCAAGCCGTCTGCTATCAGGCGCAGCTGGTCGCGCAGGCGCCCGTGCGCGGTTGCCTCGTGCTGCGGCCGTACGGAATGGGGCTGTGGGAGCGCCTCCAGGCCGAGCTCGACCGCCGCTTCAAAGAGACGGGGCACGAGAACGCCTACTTCCCGCTGCTGATCCCCGAGTCGCTGCTGATGCGCGAGGCGGAGCACGTCGAAGGGTTCGCACCCGAAGTCGCCTGGGTCACGCAAGGCGGAAACGAAAAGCTCGCCGAGCGGCTCGCGATCCGGCCGACCTCCGAAGTGCTGGTCGGCGTGATGTACGCCGAGTGGGTTCAGTCGTACCGCGACTTGCCGGTGCTGATCAACCAGTGGGTCAACGTGTTGCGCTGGGAGAAGCGCACGCGCCCGTTCCTGCGCACGCTGGAGTTTCTGTGGCAAGAGGGCCACACCGCGCACGCGACGCGCGAGGAAGCCGCCGAGGAAGTCGCGCGCATGCTGGAGATCTATCGCGAAGTCGCCGAGGACGTCTGCGGCGTTCCGGTCTACAAAGGCGAGAAGTCCGCCTCCGAGCGCTTTCCGGGCGCCGACAACACGTTTTCGATCGAAGCGCTGATGCCGGACGGGCGCGCGCTGCAGTCGGGGACCTCGCACGAGCTCGGGCAGAACTTCGCCCGCACCTATGACATCACGTTTGCCGCCGAGGACCAGACGCAGCAGTACGTCTGGACGACCTCGTGGGGAATGTCGTGGCGAATGCTGGGCGCGCTCATCATGACGCACGGCGACGATCGCGGTCTGCGCATCCCGCCGAAGATGGCGCCGGTCGAGGTGGTGATCGTACCGATCCCGCGCGGCGACACCACGCGGCTCGACGCTGCGGCGCGCGAGCTGCTCGCGCAGTGCAAGGCCGCCGGCTTGCGGGTGAAGCTCGACGACAACCCGGGCCAGTCGCCGGGCTACAAGTTCAACGAGTGGGACATGCGCGGCGTGCCGATTCGGCTGGAACTCGGCAACCGCGACCTCGACGCCGGCGTCGTGACGCTGGTGCGCCGCGACAAAGCGGTGAAGGAAGAAGGGCAGAAGCAGCAGGTTCCGCTCGGCGAGGTAGTCCGGTTCATTCCGACGATGCTGGAGCAGATTCAGCACAATCTCTTCGCGCAGGCGAAGACGTTCTTGCAGGACCACACCATCCCGACGCACGACCGCGAGGAGTTCTTCCGGTTGCTGAAAGAGCGCGCCGGGATGATCGACGTGCCGTGGTGCGGCAGCGCGGAGTGCGAGACCGCCGTGAAGGAAGCGACGGGCGCGACGACGCGCAATCTGCGCCCTCTGCGAGAGCTTGCGGGTGACGCGCGCGCGGTGAGGTGCGTGCCGTGCGGCGAGCCGGCCCGGTATCAGGCCTATTTCGCGCAGTCGTATTAGCGCGCTGTGCGCGGCGGTCGTCGCGCTGCTGGCGCTTGCCCTTCGACAAGCTCAGGCTGACACCGGCAGCGATGCGCGCGTCATCGCGCGCAGCGGCGGGGGCGATGTGGTGACCGCGCGGCGGATCGCGGCGGCGCTGCTGGCGCGGCCACTGCCGGCGCAGCTGCTGCGCGTGCGGTGCGAGCGGTTGAACTCGCATTCGGATTGCGGGCTGATCGTCGCCGGGACGAAGTTCCACCGCCGGCTCGACGTGCGCGCTTGGGAGACGGAGGTCGCCGGGCTGGTCGAGGGCGCCTTCGCGGCCGCGCCCGAGCTCGAGGAGGTGGACTGCTGGGCGACGGTCCCGCTCGACGCGGGGAAGGGTGTCGTCGTGAGCGGCGACCACGCGAAGCCGACCTCGGCGACCGTGTTCTCGATCACGGTCCCGCGCGCGCAGCGGGCAAGCGTGCGCGCTCGCCTGAGCTCCGGGGCGGGCGTCTTCTGGGACCCGGCGTTCCGGGCGGCTCTGTCGAAGGGAACCGGCGGATGATCCAAACCTCGACCTTGCCGAACGGCCTGCTCGTCCTGACCGAGACGATGTCCCACGTCCGCTCCGCGACCGTCGGCGTCTGGTGCGACGTCGGCTCGGCGGCCGAGCCGCCCGAACGGCGCGGGCTCTCGCACCTGCTCGAGCACATGGTCTTCAAGGGAACCGAGCGGCGCACGGCACGGCAGATCGCGGAAGAGATGGACGCCGTCGGCGGCGAGCTCAACGCGATGACCGACAAAGAGACGACGTGTTTCTACGCGCACGTGGTCGACCGCCAGCTTCCGCGCGCCGTCGACGTGCTCGCCGACATGCTGCAGCACGCGGTCTTCGCGGCCGACGACCTCGCGCGCGAGCAGCAAGTCGTGCTCGAAGAGATCAAGATGTACGACGACGCGCCGGGCGAGGTCGTGCACGACCGCTTCACGCGCACGCTGTGGCGCGGCGCGAACCTGGGCGATCCGACGATCGGCTTCGCGCACACGGTCTCCGCGATCACGCGCGAAGATTTGCTTGCCTGGCACGCCGCGCGCTACGCGCCCTCGACGGTGTTCGTTACCGCGGCGGGGAACATCGACCACGACACGGTGGTGGCGCTCGCGGCGGAGGCGTTCGCGTCGTTCGGCGGCAGCGCGCCGCGGACGGTTCCCGAGCGCCCGCGATTCACGCCGGGATTGGACGTCACGATCGACGACACCGAGCAGGCCTACGTGCTGCTCGGCGCGCCCGGTCTGGCGCTGCGCGACGAGCGGCGCTACGCGCTCTCGGTGCTCGACGCGCTGCTCGGCGGCGGAATGTCGAGCCGCCTCTTCCAGCGCGTGCGCGAGGAGCGCGCGCTCGCCTACGAGATCTCCACCTTCCAGCAAGGCTATCGCGAGGCGGGGCTCTTCGGCGTGAGCGCGGGCTGCTCGCCGGAGCGCGTGCAGGAGTGCGTCGACGTCGTCGTCGACGAGCTGGACCAGCTGCTCCACGACGGCGTGCGCGCCGACGAGGTTGCGCGCACTCGCGAGCACCTCAAGGGAAACCTAACGCTTGCGCTCGAGAGCACGTTCAACCGCATGTCGCGGCTGGCGCGCAATTACATCGTGCACGGCCGGCAGATCAGCACCGAGGAAGTCGAAGCCGGGTTCGACGCGGTCGACGGCGATGCGGTCGACACGCTCGCGCGCGAGCTGCTCGGGCCGGCGCAGCGCGGGCTGTGCGTTCTGGGGCCGGCCGACGTTCGCGGCGTGAGGCTGCCGGGGGCCGCGGCCGCGTGAGCGCGGTCCTCGAAGGCAACGTCGTCCTCGCGGCCGTCCTGACGTTTCTGACGCAAGCGATTCAAATCGGGGCGTACTCGGCGCGCTACGCCGGCGTGACGACGGGCCGCATCGCGACCGCGATCTCGCTCTTCAGCCTGCTCGTCACCGCCAGCCGGCTCGCCTCGCTGTTCATGACGCCCTCGCTCGGTGCGGTCGCCGACCACGCGGCCAACACCGCGAGCAAGGCGCACCTGCCGTCGGTTCCGCCCGCCGCGCTGCACGTGTTCGACCTGCAGATGCGGGTGATCGTCGCGGCCGGCTCGCTCGGGATTCTGCTGGGAGCGCTGCTGCTGCCGATGTTCTTGCAGATGTTCGTGCGCGGGATCGGCGCGTTCGAGCGGCTGCACTCGATCCCGCACGCGCTGCTGCGGCTGTTCGACGTGCGCGTGCTCGCCGATCTGCTGCGCGCGCTGCGACCGCGGCCTCTGCGCCTGGCCGACTTCCCGCTCGAGCGCGTTCCGCGCAAGCTGCTCATCGCGAACATGCTGCTGTTCGGCGTGTACTCGGTCGGCGTCGTCGCCGCGTACTATGCCAGCGTGATGGTGCTCGACGCGCGCACCACCGCGACCGGCCTCTCGGGGCTCGTCAACGGGATCGGCACGGTGGCGTTCTCGCTGTTCGTCGACCCGACCACGGCGTTCATCACCGACCAGACGGTGCGCGGCGAGCGGCCGCGGCGCGACGTGCAGGCGATGATCTTCTGGCTGGTGGTGACCGCGTTCGTCGGGACGCTGCTGGCGCAGCTGATCCTGTTCCCCGCGGCCTACTACATCGCCGCCGTCGCCAACTTCTGGGTTCACCTCTCGCACCACTGACGAAAAAGCGATGAAAACGATACGTCTCGCGTTTTTGATCCTTGCCTGCGCCGCCGTCCCGCTGGGGGCGAGCGGTTGCGCCACCAGCGTCGCGCAGTGGATCGTCAAGGAGCGCAACCACCAGGGCGACGTCGCGCTCGCGCACCGCAACTTCCCGGACGCCTCGGTCGCCTACCAGCTCGCGCTCAAGGTCGATCCGGCGAACGCGCACGCGCGCGACGGGCTGATCGTCGTCCAGCTGCGGCTGGCGCAGACGTTCTTCGCCGCCTCCAAGTTCGACGAGGCGATCGACGCGCTCGCCGTCGCCTCGCATTACGCGCCCTCCGACGATCGCGTGCAGTCGCTGCGCGGCGAGATCGAGCAGGCGGAGATCAAGCGCGACATCGTCGTGTCGAACTATCCCTCGTACAAGGTCACCGCGCAGTCGCTGAAGCGCGCCTACAATCAGCTCAAGCAGCAGAACAACGAGATCCTGCTCTCGCTGCGGCGCTTCGACTACACCTACGACACCGCCGATCTCGCCGCGGCGATCCGCCAGAGCTACGCGCTCAACGACGAGCTCGCGCGCCTGACGAACCGCCTGCAGCAGTACCGCCAGCTCGTCGAGTCCGGCGTCCCGGCGACCCCTGGCAGCGAGAGCGCCGTCCCGCCGGCGAGCCTCCTACCCTTGCCGTAATAGTGGCGGGCTTGGTATCGTAGACGAACGCCGCTCGATTCGGAGGTGTTCGTGCCTACGCAGCTTTCGCCGCATTTCACGCTCGAAGAGTTCACCGTCTCCGAGACGGCCGCGCAGCTCGGTTTGAGCAATCAGCCGACGCCGGACATGCTGGCCCGGCTCAAAAAGCTCGCGGAGCACATGGAGCACGTGCGCACTCTGCTGGGGAAGCCCATCTCGGTGAACAGCGCGTACCGCAGCCCGGCGGTGAACAAGGCCGTCGGCGGCGTTCCGACCAGCGCGCACCAGCAGGCGTACGCGGTCGACTTCACCTGCGCGGGGTTCGGCACGCCGTACGAGATCTGCAAGAAGATCGCCGCCTCGAGCATGAAATTCGACCAGCTCATCCACGAGAAGCGCGTGTGGGTGCACCTCTCCTTCGCGCCGACGATGCGCCGGCAGCTGCTGACCCTTCCGCCCGAGGGTGGAAGCTACGTCTCCGGGATCAATCCCTAGCGCATCGGCCCTCCGGCAGGGACCCGGCCCGTCAATGGGCGTAGTGGACGAAGCTCGGCCTTAGGACTCGACAAATGTCCTGAAGGCGACTTCGGCTCGCTGCGGGGGACACCATGGCGCAACTGCTCGACCGCTCGGCTGCTCAATCGACGCTGAACGTCTGGGGGATGGCGCAGAGCCAGCTCGACGACGTCGCCGCGCTGATCGGACTCGACCCCTCGGTGCACCGCTACATGCGCGAGCCGAAGCGCGTGCTGACGGTGTCGATCCCGGTGCGCATGGACTCCGGGGAGTTCCGGATGTTCGAGGGCTACCGCGTGCAGCACAACATGGCGCGCGGGCCCGGCAAGGGCGGAATTCGCTTCCATCCCGCCGTGACGCTCGACGAAGTGAAGGCGCTCGCGATGTGGATGACCTGGAAGTGCGCGCTGGTGAACCTGCCGTTCGGCGGCGCGAAGGGCGGGGTGATCTGCGATCCCAAGTCGCTCTCGCTGCACGAGCTGGAGAACCTCACCCGCCGCTACACCTCGGAGATCTCGATCATCATCGGGCCCGAGAAAGATATTCCGGCGCCCGACGTCTACACGACGCCGCAGATCATGGCCTGGATCATGGACACCTACTCGATGCAGAAAGGCTACTCGATCCCCGGCGTCGTCACCGGCAAGCCGCTGCAGATCGGCGGTTCGCTCGGGCGCGACAAGGCGACGGCGCGCGGCTGCCTCTACGTCGTGAACGAAGCGATGCGCGCGCTCGAGCTGGACGTCGCCGGCGCGCGCGTCGCAATCCAAGGCTTCGGCAACGCGGGGCTCCATGCGAGCGAATTGATGGCCGCCGCCGGCTACTCGATCGTCGCGGTCTCCGACTCGACGGGCGGCGTCGCGAACCCGAACGGACTCGACGTCAAGGGGCTCATCGCGTACAAGATGGAGACGGGTTCGGTGGTCGGCTTCCGCGGCGGCGAGCGCATCGACAACCGCGACGTGCTGGAGTACCCGTGCGAGGTGCTTATCCCGGCCGCGCTCGAGAAGGTGATCACCGCGCAGAATGCGCCGCGCATCCGCGCGAAAATCGTCGCCGAAGCGGCGAACGGGCCGACGCTTCCCGAGGCGGACGAGATCCTGTTCGAACGCGGCATCATGATCTTGCCGGACATCCTCGCCAACGCCGGCGGCGTCACGGTCTCGTACTTCGAGTGGGTTCAGGACCTCCAGGAGAACTTCTGGGAAGAGGACGAGATCAACGAGCGCTTGCGCAAGAAGATGGTGCGCGCGTTCAACGAGACGCTCGAGCAGGCGCAGCGGCGCAAGGTCAACATGCGCCGCGGCGCCTACTGCGTGGCGATCGAGCGCGTCGCCGAAGCGACCGAGATGCGCGGCGTCTATCCGTAGGTAGACTGCAGCGCGAGGCTGCTACGAGCTCGGCGTTTCCTGCGCCGTGCGGGTGCCCTGGCCTTGCGTCTCGCCCGAGACGCTTTGCACCGTCTGTCCCGCCTGGCCGGTCTGTTCGCTGGTCCCGGTCTGCTCAGTCGTTCCCGAGACGTTCTTGAGCTCCTGACCGCCGACGCGAACCTCGATGCGGCGCGGCTGCATCTTCGGATGGAGCGGGAGCGTGAGCGTCAGCAAGCCGTGCTCGACGTTCGCCTGAATGCTGTCCGCGTCGATCTCTTCGGGCAGCACCACCGTGCGCGTGAAACGCCGCCGTTCGCCGCGTCCTTCGATCGTGAGCTGCCGGTCTTCGATCGTGACGTTGATCTCCTCGGGCCGGAAGCCGGGTACCGGGACCTCGATCCGGAAGCCCTCGTCCGTCCGCTCGATCTCGAACCCGTACGCCTGCGGGTTGTGGACCAAACCGGTTGGGTCGAAGCCGAAGATCTCGCTCAGCCACGACCGTCCCGGGCGATTCGAACCGTACATGTACGCCTCCACCTCAGCAAAGGGAATGAGATGCCGGAGAAAACCTCCGGCCTGATTATGCCCAGCTTCGCTGAACCGCCGTAACTTGAAGCATGCTGTTGGTGTCGGCTGGTAGTGCGTGCTCTATCATCAAAGTATTGCCTCTTGACAGCGGCGATCGCAGAAATTATGCTTTCGGAACGCGATGACCCTTTCCGGTTACCGCGTCCCACTCGCCACGCTCGCGCGGTGACGCGAGCCCCGATCGCCGGAACGACCACGCCGTAGAAGGCGCCCTCGCTCCGCCGCAGTTTCCCTTGCTTCAAGGAGCCTGTCCGATGCAGGGTCTGTTCCGTCGCGCCGTGGCGTTCGTCGCCGCGCTGGTTCTGCTCGCCCCAACGGCCGGTGACGTCTCGTTCGCGTCCTCACCGCACCACGCGCTGCCCAAGGTGACGGTCGCGCTCGCGACGCCGCCGCAGCGCGTTCCGGTCAAGGAACCGGTGCGGGTGAAGCCCTCGCCGTTCTCGCTGAGCGCGCTGCGCCCGAAGACGGTGCCGGGCGTACGCGCGCACGGCATTCCGGTCGCCGGTCCGCCAATGTTCCGGCCGCTGGAGCTCGACCACGCGATGGCCGCGGTGCGCCGCCGCGCGATGCAGCAGCGCTCGAGCGAGCCGAACGCGCCGCGGGGCGCGCCGCCGTCCCGCTCCATGCCGCTTCCGGCGCCGGCCGGAACGCGGCCGGGGACGCGGCGCGCGATGTCGCTTCCCTCGGATCCGACCGCCTCCGGAACCGGCATCAATCACTGGTGGCGGTATCAGGAAGAGAACGTGCCGGGCGGTGGCCACGTCATGGTCAACGTCGGGACCGGCAATCTGCTGCTCCAAGACGACGACATGGCGGTCCCGCACAAGGGCATCGCAATGGCCTTTCGGCGCACCTACAACTCGCAGAGCCCGTCGGCGGTGAGCGGCGATCTGCAGACCTGGACCGGCCTGTACGGCAACGGCTGGACGAACACGTTCGACGCGCACGTGATCCGCACGTCGCCCGGGCATTTCAGCGTCTACGACATCGACGGTGCCCGGTACGACTACATCACGTACGGCGGCTACACCGTGAGCGCGCCGCCCGGCGATCACTCGACGCTGACCTGGGACGGTGCATGCGGGCTGCTGTGGCAGAAGAAGTCCGGGACGCTGTACTACTTTTACAACGTGAGCCCAGATCAGCCGTGTCCGACCACGTCCGGCACGGTAGGCGGCTATGCCGGCCGCATCCACCAGATCATCGGCCGCAACCGCAACACCTCGATCACCTTCAACTACTCCTGGGACAACGGCGATGCCTCGGTCACCGGAAAGGTCAGCGCGATCACCGCGACGACGGAGTCCGGAATGAGCGCGACGTTGGCGTTCGCCGATTTCAACGGCCATCGGCTCTTGCAGCAGCTCACCTTTCCGGACGGCGGAACGAGCGTCATCTACGGCTACGACGCGAACGGCAACCTTGCCTCCGTGCAGCGGCCACCGAACAACAGCGCCGGAACACGTCCGTTGCAAACGTTCAACTACCAGCCCCTTGGGAGCGACTGGGTGCTGACGGATCTCTCAAGTCCCCGGTACAACGCCGCTTGCATAGCGGGCAGCTGCGGCAGTGACGGTGAGGGGGTGTTGCTGGGATACGCTGGGACCAGCGCCGTCTCTTCGACGGTGAGCTCCATCGAGCACGTGGGTGTGGTGAATCCCAGAATTTCGGACGGCGTCAGCTCTGGCCCGTTGCAGTCGGGTTTCGCCGGCAATGCCTATGGATACCTTACTGAATTCTACACGACCGGCGTCGCGACGCCGACCTATCGCGACACCGACGGCCACATGACGAACTGGGTGGTCGACGGAACCGGCCGGGCGACGCAGACGCAAGAGTGCACGACGAGTACGAACCAGGGACAGCAATGCACCGGCACCTGGCTGCTGGCGAACGAGAGTTGGGACGCGAACAACAACCGGATTGCCGACGTCGATCCGCGCGGCTACGAGACCGACTACGGATATGACGCAATGGGCAACTCGGTTTCGGTCGGCGAGCCGCAGACCGCGACGTCGCAGGGAACGTTCCGTCCGACGAAGCTCTTCGATTACGACGCGTACAACAACGTGACGGCGTACTGCGACGAGACCGAAACGCATAATGCCGGGGTTGTCTGGTCCAGCAGCCTGTCGGGCTCCGATACCCTGTGCTCGACGAACGATGGCTCGGGGCAGCACTGGCGCGCGAGTTACACGTTTCCGTCGTACGAGCCGTACGGCGAGCTCGCGACCATGAGCACTCCCCTCGGGTACACGCGCCATTTCTCGTACAACGCCGCGTACGAGGGGGGCGCCGACTACGGCCTTCCCACCTCGGTTACGGGCGACTCTTTCGTCCAGATCGACGGCTCGTCACTGACGCCGGCGCAGACGTTCTGGTACGATACGACCGGCAACGTCCGCTGCTACAGCAACGGCCAGGGCATCTCGGTGCTCTCCTACGACGCCCTTGGCCGGCTTACAAGCGCCGCCGATCCCGATGATACCGCCGCGAATGCCGGATCGGTCTGCGGCAAAGCCGCTGGCCAGGCCGGCTGGAACACGCAGACCACCTATACCTACTTTCCGGACGGCTCCAAGCAAACGTCGCAGACCCCCGTGGAGCGAGCCAACGGCGTCGCGACCGGGTACACCTACGACCTGGACGGCAATGAGACGACCGAGACGCACCACTTCGGATGCGTCGCCGGCCATACGTGCACGCCCGGCGTGACGACGAAGTGGTACGACGGCGCCGACCGATTGGTCGAGGTTGAACAGCCGCAAGACCCGAGCGATTACTATGCGTACGCGTGGCTGACGCGGTATCTGTACGATCTGACGCAGAGCGGGAACGTCTCGATCGCCGGCACGTCATTCGCTGCTCACGGAAACCTGTTCAAGACGCAGGAGTGGCTGACCGGGCCCGGCGCAAGCTCTCCCTCCTGGACCGACTTGCACGGCAACGCCTTCGACGCGCTCGACCGAGCGGTCGCGAAGTACACGTTCTCGCCGAGCGCCAACACGACGCTCAGCACGGCGACGACGCTGTATGATGGGTCGTCCGCAACGCTGGGGCTTGTCACCTCACAAAAAGACCCGCTCGGGGAAATTACGACGCCGTCCTATGACGAGCTGGGCAGAACGATTCGCGTGGACTTTGCCGGCGATGGCGGCGTCACGCCGACGAAGTCGTTCACGTACGATCCCAACGGTCGCCAAACTACCGCGAACGGCGCCGTGTACGGGATGCAAACGACGAGTTACGATGCGGACGGGCGCGTGCGCGAGGTGGACGAGTCGACGAGCGGAAGCGTCACCTCGCCGGCACGGCTGACGTATGACTACTACCCGAACGGTGACCGGAAGGACCTCAACGTCGCTTCGAGCGCCTTGACCGCAACGCCGCTGCTGACCTATGCGCGCCGGAACGACGGCGCGCTCACCAAGGAGACCTTGAACTACAAAGGCGCGACCAGCGCCTTTACCTGGACGTACACCGACGGTGGGCGCAAGCTGACGCAGAACGATCCGTACACGGGCACGGCGATGCCCTCGCCGCAATCGCCGGTGAACGCCGGGATCCCCTATGCCCCCACAACGTGGTCCTACGACACCACGGGCCAAATGTCGGGCACCGGTCTGCCGGAGACGCTGAACTACAGCCGCGGGTCCGACTTCGAAGGACACCTCGCGAACTGGAGCGTCGGGGTGACCGGCTCGTCAACATTCGCCGCGGGTGTCTCGTTCTGGAACACCTCGCGCGGCGAAAACTTTCAGCAAGTCACGAACCCATGGCCTTCGGAAATCGCTTTCAGCTCCCGACCAGCTAACGGCGCACTCGTTCCGGGAATCAAGAACCCGGGTCATCCGCCGTCGTGGGGCAGCTCGCCCGTGTTCGACCCGATCAACGCCGTTGTCCTCGGCAGCAACCTGACCGGAACGGCCACCGATTCGGTGAACGGCACAACGATACCGTGTGGAACGATCCCCACGATCGACACCTACGATTCGGCGAGCCGCCTAGTGTCGCGGCCTTCGAACATGTTGAGCCCGGACTCGAACGGGAACTGCAACATCGGCACCAATCCCGGTTGGTTCACCTGGTCGTACGACGCAGAAAACCATACGCTTTCGCAGTTGCAAGGCACCGCACAGTGGGGACCGACCGGACAGCCGTATCACATCGGAGGAAGTAGCATCAGCGATTCTCTGCACTACGACGGTGGCTCGCTGTTGTTCGTCACGGACGGCCAGGGCAATCTAAGCAGTATCAGACTCGGCGCGCTCGCCGACGTGGCGGTGAACGGCCAGATTACGGTCTGGGACCGCGACACCTCGAACATGCGGGTGAGCGGCCACAATAACACGCTCTATTACGGCGTAGCGTTTGGAGGTCGAAAGTTCGGCCCGTACCGAGGCGGCGAGGGTCCCGGATCGCTTGTGAGCGGCGTCTCCCCGATCATCTTCAACGGCTCGACGACCGCGCCGGTCTGCGCGGTGCAATCGTGCACCATCGGTGGCCGGTACCCATATACGCGGACGGAAGGGTTCGACTGGGGCAATCTAACGATTCAAGGCGCCCGAACGGTCGACAACGCGACAGGCCAGTGGACCACGCCTGATGCGTACGCCGGAAACGTCCACGACCCGATGAGTCAAAAGCCGTTCATGTGGGACCGCAATAACCCGTACGAGTACGCAGACCCTTCTGGATTTGCACCGCTACAACCAATAGGAGGTGGAGAAGGAATAATAATTGCCGGAGTTCTTTCTGCAGCCTCCAATGTCCAGGTGACCATAAGCGGAGAGGGCGGTGGCTGGGGAGGAGGGGCCTCAAGCAGGTTGGTGAAGGGTAACCAAGCCCTATACGAAAAGCATTTCAAAGCCCTTAAAGTTCACGACATCGAGGAGTATGCCGAAGCAGCTGACAAATTTGACACGCAAGGCCTGAACGCGACTTATGGATTCATTTACGGACTCGGAAGCGATCGATACTGGATTTATGATGTCAGCAACCAACTCTTGGGCTCATACCTTTTGGACAAGTCGAAGCCTGACATACTATCGTTCTTCAAGGTCGATGGAAATAAGGCGGATGCCCAAAACTACTTCGTGGGTGACATGCTGAGCCAAGGCCTTACTATCTTGCTTACGCCAGCGAAAATACGAGCGAAAATCGACGAGGTTACCAACAGCGGGGGCTGGTGATCCACAAAAATAGATATATGGAATCTGAACTCACACAAGTTCTTGTTCGACGCCGCGACGCGCTTGGGCGCCACCTTGCCTACTCATCGGTGCGCAAGGCGATCTGGCACATGGACATCAATGTGCCGACCGTCGCATGTTCGTGTTGCGGTTATCTCACGCTTCCCGACGGAGGGCATGAGTTCTGCATCTTATGTCGCTGGTTCGATGACTGGCAGGATGATCCGGACGCAGCCCTCGTGTTGCCCGGGCCAAACCATCCACGGTCACTAGCGGTGGCGCGACGGCTCTTTCGGGATACCTTGTCAGCCCTGTCTTCTGATGACGAGTTCTTTGCTGAAGAGCAGGAACTCAAGCCGGAGAAGCAGAGGGTCATCGAAGTATTTGATAAGATGGCGGGCGCTGTGTCCAGCGCTGAATACATTGAGTCATTTGTTGTCGCGCAGCGGTTACTCGGTGAACTTAAGGCGCGGCGACAAGCGCTTGGCGATGTGAGGCGTGCGAGTCAGTAGGTGCCACTTCGATCCTACGCGCAGTGCTGCGATCGCCGTTGCGGCTAGACGCAGGAATGACGGTTTTGCGGTGTAGGCGAAGAGGTGGCGGCCGACGCTGTCGGCGTGGCGATGGGTGACGAACCAGGGCGGGGTCGGGAGCAGGGTGCGTTCGCCGTCGGCGAGTGAGCGCGGGAACGGCGCGAAGGGAGCGCGGACGATGGTCTTCTGCGGTTTGTCGAAGAGGTAGGCGTTGTGGACGATGCCGATGCCGCTGCCGACATTGTCTAGCGTGTTGCCGGGATAGGCGCCCCAGCTGGCGGTTGCGAGCGTGAAGCCGACGCCGGGCCAGGTGTTCACCGTGATGCAGCCATAACGCAGCGCCGCCAGCGCGTCTTCGAAGGCGGCTCCGAGCTCGCGCACGGTGCGCGGGTGGATCAGAATCGCCGCGCCGAGGGTGCCGTGGAGGCGCTCGTTACAGAACGTCACCGCGTGGCGCAGGAATTCTGCGGCATCCGCGCCCGGCAGCGCGGTCTGTGCGAGCACTGGTGCGAACGCTTCGGTGCAGAACAACGGCTCGGAGGCGTTCGACGGGTCTAGTCCGTCGACGTACGTCCGATGAATTCCGTCCGGCGGGATACCGGCGGTCTGCGCTTCCGGGTGTTCGTGCTCGACGTTTTTCACGCGCTCGGCGGAACCCGGGTAGTACGACGGTCGCGGCGGCGCGGTCTCCAGCGCAGCGCGGACTTTCGCGAGAAAGCGCGGCGCGAGGTTCCACGACTCGGCGGTGATCAGCACTTGCGCGGCGATGCAGTTCGCGCCCGCGTTGTGCAGCTTCTGCGTCGCGACGTGCGCGGCTTGGAACGTCAAGTCGGCCTCGCTCCACGGGCCGGGCACGACGATCACCGGCGTGACGTTGCCGAGCTCGCTGGTCACCCGCTTCGTCACCACCGGGCGCCGCTCGCGCTTGCGCGCTGCGCCGTCCGCGCCGGCGCCGAACACGATCGCGTCGTGCGTGCGCTCGCCGCCGGTCAGGTGGATCGCGTCGATCGACGGATGCGCCACCAGGTACGCGCCTACGTCGGCACCGCCGCCGGTAATGCGCACGAAGCCTTCCTCGACCAGCGAGGAGAAGATGCGCCCGAAGACCGGCGCCAGGTAGGCATTGACCGGGTTCAGCTTCAGCATCACGGCGCTGCCGTGCGCGTACAGCGCGTAGAGCACGTCGAGCGGCGGGATGCTGGCGACGTTTCCCGCGCCGAGCACCAGCGTCACCGTGCCATTCGGTTCGCGCTCGCGGTAGAAGCTCGCCATATTGTCCCGCAGCGTCTCGCGCGTCACGCCGGGCTCCATCCACACTTCGGCGCGCAAGCCGTTCAGCAGCATGCGGTCGGAGGCGTCGACTGGAAACACGTCGACGATCACCTGGCCGTCGGGACGCGTGTGCTTCGCGCGCTCCGGAAGCGGCGGCGTGCCGTTCAGCGCGATCCCGCCGAGCGTCGCGGCGAGCCGGTCGAGCATGGTCAACAGCGGCCACGGCCCCGACATCCACTCTTCGCCGGCGAGCGGCGTCCCGGCGATCCCTTTGGCGTCCGCCGCCAGCGCGACCCACTCGCTCGCGACCTTCACCGTCTGCGCGCGCATCGCGCGCAGGTGCCGAATCTTTCCCGCGATCCCGAGCCGCGCCCACGCGTCGGCGTGCGCGCGCAGCGTCGCCACGTCATTGTCGAGCTCTGCGGAGTTCAGCGGCAGGGGTCGGGCGCCGACTTCCATTCTCGCCTCCAGTTCGCGTACGCGCCGGCCATCTCGCGGCGGCGGAAGGCGCGCCAGCGGTCTTCGGCGCCGGGAAGCACCTTCGCGGGATCGGTCTCGTACACCGGCCACTTCGCCGCCGGGTCGAGGACCGGAAACCGCGCCAGCCAGCAGTACAGCTCCAAGTTCGTCTGCTTCAGCCGCGCGTGCTCGACCGAGATGAAGTAGCGCGCGCCTTTGCGGATCGCGCTCTGCTCGTCGAACGGCGTCCACAGGTGCGGGTCTTCCTCCCAGCCTTTGCGGTCGACCGTGTACAAGATGGACGGATCGTAGTGCCCCATCACGACCAGCGTGCCGGCCGCGAGCGTCGCGTCGAGCTGCTTCGCGCGGGCGAAGTTCGCCCGGTTCCACTGATAGTACGGCGCGATCTCGCGGTAACCGGCGATCAGCGCCGCGATCCACACCACGGCCGCGATGCCGGCCAGCGTCGTGCGGCGCTCGCGCTCCGCGCTCCAGCGGTCGAACGCGAACGCGCATAGCCGCCCAATCATCAGCGCCGCGAGCGGCAGGAGCAGGTACAGGTAGTAGTCGACGCGCTCGACCGTCACGACGACGTACGCGTACAGCAGCCCGCCGCCGAGCCAGCCCCACAGCAGCGCGTCGCTGCGCGAGCCTTCCGCGCCTTGCGCGCCCTTGCCTCGATCCTTCGACGAGCTCAGGATGACAACGACAAAGCCCAGGATCGCGAGCGCGAACCAAACCGGCCCGACCATCGTGGTCGCGAGCATCCTCAGCGCGTGCCCGAACGAGATCGCCTTCTGCAGGAACGCGTGCGGCGAAGTCAGTGCCGCGACTAGCGAAGGAAGCACGTGCAGCTTGGTGATGCCGCTCGCCCAGTGCCACTCCGCGTGCGCCGAGACGTACGCGTCGTACGCGATCAGCGGCACGAACGCGGCCGCGAACAGCGCCCACAGCTGCAGCCGCGTGACCGCGCCGCGCCATCCGAGCGTCGCGACCGCGCACGCCGCAACCGGGATCGCCGCCGTCACCGCCACCGGCTTCGCCAAAAACGCCAGCATGAGCAGCAGCGCCGCCACCCACCACCCCCGCCACGACCGCGCCTCGTCTTCGACGATCCAGCGCGCGCACGTGTACAGCGCGCAGGTGGTGAAGAAGACCATCGCGGTGTCGGGCATGAACGTCCGGCTGTAGTACCAGGCGCCGGGCATGATCGCGAACGCCGCCGCCGCGGCGATCCCGGCGATGGCCGACCGGAACAGCCAGCGGCCGAACAGCGCGATCACCGGGATCGTTGCGATACCGAACGCGAGCGAGATCAGCCGCCCGAAGATCTCGTGCACCCCGAAGACCTTGTACAGCGTCGCGGCGAGGAACGGGACGATCTGCAGTTCCAGCTCGACGTAGTTCGGCGGCGGCCCGTTGTAGTCGGTCTGCGGGAAGAAGATGTTGTACTGCAACTGCGCGAAATTGCGCGCGATCGCGGCCGTGTCGCCTTGGCGCCAGCCGGGATGGTCGAAGATCGGGTCGTGGATCCCGTAGAGCCGCAGCGCCGCGCCGGCGAGCGTCAAGGGGATCACCGCGATCCAAAACAGCCGCGCCGGGGTCACTGAACCGATCGGAACGTCCAGTACTTGTTCACGAAGAAGTTCACGACGATGCCCGAGACCGTTGCAATGAACCAGGTCTTGTGCCCGTGGCCGAAGGCCGGCGCGACGAGCGCCGAGACGGCGAGCCCGACCAGCAGCGCCATCACCGAGACGCTCAAGAACTGCACCGCCTCTTTGCCCGCGTGGCCGGTCGAGCGGAACGTCCACACGCGGTTCAGGAAGTAGTTCGACACCCCGCCGGCGAGAAACGCGATCGAGTAGATCGCATAGTACGGCCCGGCCGCCGCAGGATTGATCCCGCCGCGCCGGAGCGCCGCCTGCAACAGCGTGAAGATCACCAGGTTCACCACGAACCCCGACGCGCCGACGATCCCGAACTTCACGAACTGCCGCACGCCGCGCCGCGTCCGCACGCGCTGGAAGAAGCTCGGGCTCGTGTCAGGTGCGCTCATGCTACCCAGTACCAGTCGGCGAACAGCACGGTGAACAGTCCCAGCAGCGGCAAGGAGAACGCGACGTAGGCGTTCTGGAACGTCGGCCGCGCGCCCCACAGCGCGAACAGCGCGAACATCGGGAAGAGGACCAGCGCGAAGCGCGGCATGCTCATGAGGCTCGAGGTGCACATCGGGATGACGATCGAGAGCGCCATGTAGAGCACGTACGAGAGCCGCAGCCGCCGGAAGCCGACCACCAGCACGACCAGCATCAGCGCGGTGAACGCCAGCTCGAGCGACTCGTTCGCGACGGTCTGCGGCGCGTGCGCGTGCACGATCTTGCCGATCGTGTTCGAGACGGAGACCCACGGCGGCGCGAAGTGCCGGCCCCAGTGCGTCTGCACGTGCGAGAACCGCAGCGGGTCGCCGTTGAGCACCCACAGGTAGCCCATGTAGAGCGCGAGCCCGAGCGGGACGAGCGCCATCCCGATCAGCGGCTTGACGACGTCGTCGATCCAGTAGCGGAAGAACTCGCGCCCGCCTTCCTTCGCCGCGACCACCCACTCCACGAACAGCGGGACCGCGAGCAGCACGCCTTCCGAACGCGTCAGCGCCGCGAAGAACCCGAACACCCCGGCGATCAGCCAGCGCCGCTCGCGCACGTAGTAGAACGAGGCGACGGTCAGGAACAGGAACAGCGACTCGCTGTAGACCGCCGAGAAGAAGATCGCGGTCGGAAAGATCGAGACGAAAAAGGCGGCGCGCTGCGCGACGTGGCGGTTGTACTCGTGCTCGACCAGCTTGTAGAGGTAGAGCAAGGCGAAGAAGCTGGCCGCGTTCGAGACGATCAGCCCGGCGATCAGCTCGGAGCCGGTGAACCCGCCGGCGATCCGGATCAGCAGCGGGTAGAGCGGAAAGAACGCCGGCTCCGTTCCCGAGTAGCCGTTGCGCGCGATGCCGAGATAGTGCTCGGCGTCCCAGCGCCCCCACACCGCGAGCAGCGCGTTCTCCGAGGCGGCGTAGTGCACGCCGGGCCGCTGTCCGATCACCATCGCCGCGAGCTCCGCGATCGCCAGCAGCGGCAGCCGCGTCATCAGGAACGTCAGCGCGACGTCGCGGACGGTCTGGTTGAAGCGCGCCGCGACGACCAGCTTCGCGAGCGCGAAGACGGCGGCCGCGGCCGCGGCGGCGCGCTCGGTCCCGTGGCCGCCGCTGGGCGGGAGGAGCGTCCCCCACAGCAGGACCAGCCCCGACCACGAGATCGCGTCGTACTGCAGCGCGGTGATCTGGTCGACCCGGGCCCGCCGCGCGAAGTACCGCGAGTAGGCGATCCACCCGCCGTACACGCCGACGACGCCGGCCGCGATGCACAGCAGCCACATCGCGTCGAGGAACAGCGGACCGTGCGGGGCGCGCAGCGCGAGCGCGTACCAGAGGAAGAAGCCGGTGGTGAGGCCGGCGATGCCGACCGACGCGACCGCCGGCCAGCCGACGGCGGCGACGAACGACGCGGGTCGCCTCGGGACGGCGTGCGCGGCGGGGGCGGCGAGATCCACGGTCGGGCTCGTTCCCCGCGAACGGCATCGGTCGCCTGCATGGATACCGCCCGCTCGGCGGCAAAACCGGAACCGTCCGCCGCGCGCGGCGGGTCAAGACGCTGTGGGGCCGCAGGCCCCGGGGAGCAAGACGATTCCGAATCGATTCGACGTGATCGTGGTGGGCGCGGGGAGCGGCGGTTACGCCGCGGCGCGCACCGCCCGCGACCTCGGCGCGAACGTCGCCCTGGTGGATCAGGGCCCGCTCGGCGGCTTGTGCATCCTGCGCGGCTGCATGCCCTCGAAGACGCTGATCGCGACCGGCGACCTCCTGCACGAGATCGGCAAGGCCGGCGAGCTGGCGGTCCGCGTCGAGCGGCCGGCGCTCGACTTCGGCGCGCTCGCCGCGCGCAAGCGCACGCTGGTCCGCGGCTGGGCCGACTACCGCATCGCCGGGATCGAGACGTTTCCGCTCTTTCACGGTGCGGCGCGCTTCGAGTCGCCGACCACGCTGCGGGTCGGCGACGAGGTCCTCTACGCCCCGCGCTTCGTCATCGCCACCGGCAGCAGCGTCGCTCCGGCGGCGGTCCACGGGCTCGCCGAGGCCGGCTTCATCGACAGCGACGCCGCGCTCGATCTCGAAGCGCCGCCGAAGTCGCTGATCGTCTTGGGCGGCGGCTACGTCGGCAGCGAGCTGGGCCAGTTCTTCCACCGCGCCGGCGTCCCGGTGACGTTCATCGTCCGCTCGCAGCACTTGCTCTCCGGCGAAGATCACGACGTCGGCTTGGGTCTGACCGAGTACTTGCGCGAGGAAGGGATTCGGATCGAGACGTGCGCGCAAGTCCAGTCGGTCGCCGTGCGGGACGACGGGCTCAAAGCCGTCCGCTACAAGCAAGACGGCGACGAGCGCGAGGTCGCCGCGCACGAGATCTTCTACGCGCTCGGCCGCGTCCCGAACGCGTGCGGGCTCGAGCTCGACAAAGCGGGCGTCGAGCACCACGAGATCACCGGCATTCCCGTCGACGCGACGCTGCGCACCTCGAATCCCGACGTCTACGCGGTCGGCGACGTGACCGGACAGTTTCCGCTCGTGCACGTGGCGATCCAGCAGGGCGAGATCGCGGGCCGCAACGCGGCGACCGGCGCGCACGAACGCGCCGACTACCGCATCTCGAAGACCCATACGGTCTTCACCGACCCGCAGGTCGCGATCGTCGGTGAGACGGAGCGCGAGCTGCAAGCAAACGGGATCGAGTACCTCAAGGCGGCGTACCCGTTCGAAGAGCACGGCAAGGCGGTCGCGCTCGGCCGCACGCAAGGCTTCGTGAAGATGATGGCCTCGCCGAAGGACGGCCGCATTCTCGGCGCGGCGATCCTCGGCCCCGATGCCTCCGATCTGATCGAGCCGCTGATCGTCGCGATGGCGTACGGCGCGACCGTCCAGGACTACGCGCGCATCCCGCACCTTCACCCGACGCTGGTCGAGATCCTGACCTATCCCGCCGAGGAGATCGCCGAGCGGCTGCGCGACGTTCCGCCGCTCGCCGTTGCGAAGTAGCATGCACGCGGCGCTGGTGCAGTTCAAGCCGCGCAAGGGCGATCTGGACGCGAACCTCGACGCGATGCGCGCGGTGTTCGAGCAGCTCGCGCCGACCGGCACCGAGCTGATCGTCTTTCCCGAAGCGGCGCTGACCGGGTATTTCCTCGAAGGCGCGGTCTACGAGCTCGCGCTCGACGCGCCGTCGCTCGCGCGCGCGGTCGACGAGGAGTGGCGCGCGACCGGCGCCACGCGCGCGGTCGACATCGTGGTCGGCTTCTACGAGAACGCCGGCGGGACGTTTCACAACAGCGCAATGTACCTGCGCGCCGGCGGCCCGGAGCGCGCGCGGATCGTGCACGTCCACCGCAAGATGTTCTTGCCGACCTACGGCGTCTTCGACGAAGAGCGGTTTCTCACGCGCGGCCGCCGGCTGGCGGCGTTCGAGAGCGCGTTCGGGCCGGCGGCGATGCTGATCTGCGAGGACGCCTGGCACGCGATCATGCCGACCGTCGCGGCGCTGAAGGGCGCGCGGCTGCTGATCGTCCCGAGCGCCTCGCCCGGACGCGGCATCTGCGGCGACGGCGAGCTGGAAAGCAACGCGCGCTGGAAGTCGATCCTCGCCGCGGCGGCTTCCGAGCACGGCGTGTACGTGCTGTACGCCGGGCTGACCGGGTTCGAGGGCGGCAAAGGGATGTCGGGCAACACCTGCGCGTTCTCGCCGCGCGGCGACCTGCTCGCCTCGGCCGGACCGCTCGATCCGTGCATCGTGCGCGTGCAGCTCGATCCGAACGAAGTCGACTTGGCGCGCGCGACGATCCCACTCCTCGGCGATCTCTCCGCCGTCCTCCCCGACCTGTGGCTCGACGAGGAGATCCCGGTGACGCGCCGGATCGAGGAGCGCACGTGAACGCGCAGACCTCACTGCCCGTCATCGAAACGCCGCTCGACGAGCCGTCGCTGGCGATCGATCCGGAGCTCACCGCGCGCTGGCTCGAAGCGTTCTTGCGCGACGAGATGGTCGAGCGGCGCGGGATCGGCCGCGCGATCCTCGGGCTCTCGGGCGGGATCGACAGCGCGCTGGTCGCGTACCTGTGCGCGCGCGCGCTCGGGCCGCAGAACGTCTATGCCATCCGCATGCCGTACAAGACGTCCTCGCCCAGCTCGCTCAGCGACGCGCAGCGCGTCGTCGACGCGCTCGGGATCAACTGCGAGACGATCGAGATCAGCGACGCCGTCGACGGCTACCTCGCGCACGCGCCGGACGCCGACGCGCGCCGCAAAGGGAACGTGATGGCGCGGATGCGGATGCTGGTGCTCTTCGACCAGTCGGCGCGCCGCAACGCGCTCCCGGTCGGGACCGGAAACAAGACGGAGCGGCTGATGGGCTACTTCACCTGGCACGCCGACGACACGCCGCCGGTGAACCCGATCGGCGATCTGTTCAAGACGCAGGTGTGGGCGCTCGCGCGCCACCTCGGCGTCCCCAACGAAGTCGTCGACAAGCCGCCCAGCGCCGATCTCGAAGCGAACCAAACCGACGAGGGCGATCTCGGCATCACCTATGCGAAAGCCGACCGCATCCTGAACTTGATCCTGTTCGGCTACAAGGACCCGGCGATCGTCGCGCGCGGCTTCAGCGAGTCCGAGGTGGGATTGGTGCGCCGCCGCGTCGACGCGACGCACTGGAAGCGCCACCTGCCGACGACGGCGCTGGTCTCCGGCACCGCGATCAACGAGTTCTACCTGCGCCCGGTGGACTTCTGAGTGCAGACGTCCTCGCAGCCTCCGCGCGCCGGCGACCCGCTCCCGCCGCACGGCTTCTTTCCGGTCGGCTTGAACCTGGCCGGGCGGCGGTGCGTCGTGATCGGCGCCGCCGACGACAGCGAAGCGAGCGAGAAGGCCGCCGCGCTGCGCGAAGTCGACGCCGACGTTCGTCGAATCACCGATCCGGCGGCACTGCGCGACGAGGACGTCGCCGGCGCGTTCTTCGTGATCTCCACGCCGCAGGACGAGGCGCTCTCGGCGCGCCTGCGCGCGCTCGCCGACGCGCACAAGTTTCTGCTGTGCACGATCGACCAGCCGCGCTACGGCTTCGTCGCGATGCAGGCGATCGTCAAAGCCGGACCGGTGCGGATCGGGATTTCGACCGGCGGCGTCGCGCCGCGTGTCGGCAAGATCCTCAAAGCCGCGCTGCAGCGCGTGCTCGACGCGAAGTTCGCGCGCTTCGTCGACTGCCTGGCGACGCAGAAGCGCCGCAACCGCACGCGCCTGGCCGGCGACGGCGCGGCGCGCCGCCGTGCGATGATCGACGCCGCCCGCGGGTTCGAGCTGGACGTGCGCGCCGCGTACCCGCAGTGGTTCGAGGACGAGCTGGCGGCGGCCGCGCCGCGCGTGCCGGAGGAGAACCCGTAGTGGCTTCGGTCGAGATCGTCACCATCGGCACCGAGATTCTGCTCGGCCACCTCACCGACACCAACGCGCCGTACGTCGCGCGCCACCTCGCCGATCACGGTGTCGACGTGTACGCGAAACACTCCGTCGGCGACAACGCCGAGCGGCTCGCGGTGATGCTGGAAACGGTGCTCGAGCGCGCCGACGGCGCGATCACGACCGGCGGGCTCGGCCCGACGGTCGACGACCTCACCAAAGACGCGGTCGCGCGCGCCGTCCGCAAAGAGCTGGTGCTGCACGAGCCGTCGCTGCGCGCGATCGAGGAGCGCTTCAAGGCCTTCGGGCGCGAGATGACCGGCAACAACCGGCGCCAAGCCTATCTGCCCGAAGGGTGCGTGGTGCTGGAGAACCCGCACGGCACCGCGCCCGGCTTCGTCGCGCTGCGCGAGGACGGCAAGTTCGTCGCCTGCATGCCGGGCGTGCCGCGCGAGATGAAGCCGATGCTCCAGGAGAAGCTGATCCCGTGGCTGGTGCAGCGCTTCGGCTTGCGCGAGGCGATCTACACCAAGACGCTGCACACCGTGGGAATCGGCGAGTCGCAGCTGGACGCGAAGATCGAAGACCTCTTCCGCACGCTCGAGAACCCGAAGATCGCGGTGCTCGCCCACGGCTTTCGCGTCGACGTGAAGGTGATGGCGAAAGCCGCGAGCCGCGCGCAAGCCGAAACGCTGATCGAGCCGGTCGCCGCCGAGCTGCGCCGCCGCATCGGCAGCGGTTACTACGGCGACGACGAGACCACGCTCCCCGGCGCGATCGTGCGCGCGCTCGCCGCACGCGGGCTGACGCTCGGCACGGCGGAGTCGTGCACCGGCGGCGCGGTCGCCGACGAGATCGTCAGCGTCGCCGGCGCGTCGGCGGTGTTTCGCGGCGCGGTCGTCGCGTACGCCGACGAGGTCAAGACCGCGCTGCTCGACGTTCCTGAGACGACGCTGAGAAGCGCCGGCGCGGTCAGCGAGGAGACCGCCGTCGCGATGGCGCGCGGCGCGCTGCGGCAGCTTGACGCGGATTTTGCGATCTCGACCACGGGGATTGCGGGCCCCGGCGGTGGAACGGCGGAAAAACCGGTCGGGCTCGTGTGGTTCGCGCTCGCATTGGGAGCGAGTGAGATCGAGACACGGCGGCTCACCTTTCCCGGCGACCGGGCCGACATTCGAGAACGAGCGACCGTGGCTGCGCTGAGCTTGATTTGGCGTAGGCTCGAGCGCGACGTTCAAGCGGCGACCGGCGTTCCCTAGCCTCAAGAAAGCGATGCGCATGACACACCGCCCCTACTTCCGTCCGATCGTCTTCTCGCTGACGGCGGCTCTGTTGCTCGCCGGCTGCACTCGGATCGGCGGCGGCAAGGCGGCGCCGCCCACGTCGGCCCCGACACTCGCGCCGAACGTCGAGAACGTCAACCCGCTCGGTTTCTACTCCTCGGGCGGCGGCCACGGCGGCGGGCAGTGCCCGAAGGCTTCGGCCGCAGCGTGGGGCTGCCCGAGCGTCTACGCGCTCAGCTCCGATCCGTCCGGCATCACGGTCCAGCGCTTCGACCCCTCGGGCCAGACGACGCAATACAACACGACGCTGACGACGCCGGCGAACGACGCGCTCCCCGACTCCTCGGCGAACATGCAGTACCGCTTCAGCTCGCCGTCCGCTGCCGGGCCGTTCGTGGTGACCGTGCAGCAAGTGCACGACGGCCCGCATCAGGTCTACTACAACCGCAACTCCGACTCGATCGGCCACGCCGACGTCTCGCTGCTGCCGGCGAGCGCGCGCCGTTCGGTGCTCTCGTCCGCCGCCGGCGCGGGACCGCGCGCCGTGCACGAGCTCGCGCGCCGCGCGAACAAGAGCGCGCCGTCCGGAACGCTCTCCGACCGCCTCTACGTGCGCTTCCGCCACGCCGCGCTGCAGGCCAACGGCCGCAGCGTCGACGACGCGATCCGCGGCCTCGGCACGCGCGGGCGCGAGCTGGCGACGACCAACGCCGATCCGTTGGCGGTGGTCAGCGTTCCGGCCGGAACGACCGCGCAGGACTACGCGAAGACGCTCGCCGACCGCCCCGACGTCGCGGCGACGTTCCCGGTGCGCAAGCGCTACGCGCTCTCGAAGAGCGCGACGACGCCGAACGACACGAACTTCCAGATTCCCGACGAGTGGTATCTGTTCACCGACGGCTTCCCGTACGCGTGGTCCTACACCAAAGGCGCGGGCGCGACGATCGCCGTGATCGACACGGGCGTCGATCTGACGAACACCGACATCGCGCAGAACGTCAGCTTCTCCGAGACGGTCCTGAACGGCAAGAGCTCGTCCACCGAGGTCGACAAGGACGGGCACGGCACGAACGTCGCCTCGATCGCGGACGCGGTCGCGAACAACGGCAGCGCGTTCGGCAGCGGGAACCGCAACTTCGCCGGCGGCGGCTGGTCCGCGAAGCTGATCGCGATCTCGATCTTCGATCCGGCAACCGGGTTCGCGTCGGGCTCCGACGAGGCGATCGCGATCGGCGACGCGGTCTCGCACGGCGCCGACGTCGTGAACTTGAGCCTGGGCGCGGAAGAGAGCTTCAACGACAACCAGTTCACCAGCGCGAGCAGCTGGAACGGCGGTTACGACGAGGGCGAGTTCGAGGCGATCGAAGCGGCGATCGCGGCCCGGACGACGGTCGTCGCCGCGGCCGGCAACAACCGCGACGGCCAGGACTCGAACGGCGACCAAATCCCCGGCACCGGCCAGAACGGCAACCCGCCGCAGTTCTACAAGCACACGAACCTCGACTATCCCGCGGGCTACGCGGACGTGATCTCGGTCGGCGCCTCGGCGCTCAACGACAACAACACCGGCAATTACACGGTCGCGACCGAGTACGTCGCGCCCTACTCGCAGACCGCGGTGAACCTCTCGCTCGTCGCGCCGGGCGGCGATGCGAACGCGAGCGGCAACGACGTCGACCTGCTCCACTGGATCTGGAACTACTACTCGACCACCGCCAGCTCGCCGTGCACGTACGAGCAAGGCACGCTGCCGCACATCCCGACGAACTGCACGGCGCTCTTCAACGGCACCTCGCAGGCGACGCCGCAGGTGTCGGCGGCCGCCGCACTGCTCTACTCGGCCGCGGGCGGGCACAACGTCCTCACGCCGCAGCAGGTAAAGCAGCTGCTGGAGCAGACCGCCGACAACATCAACGACCCGGCGCAAGGCCACGGCCGCCTCAACGTCTACCGCGCGGTCGCCGCGCTGGTGCAGGATCCCGGCGCGACCTACACGGGTCCGAAGCCGATCGTGCGCTCCGCAACGCAGACGATCGCGTTCGCGTACACCAACACGGGCGGCAACCGGCCGACCATCGTCGATTACGACTTCCCGGTCGGCGTCCCGGTCGCGGCCGACGGCAGCTTCCGCATCGCCGACGTGCGCCCGGCCGACGCGACGAACTTCAAGGTCGCGGTGTGGTACGACGCCAACGCCGACGGGGTCATCGACGCCGGCGACTGGATCGGCACCTCCCCCGTGAGCTGCAACGTCAGCTCGTCGTGCGCGATCGGCACGATCAAGCTGCAGCAGGTCAGCGGGACTTACGTGCTGCCGTAACCGATAGCGGCGAGCGATCTCTGCACGACCAGGCCGTCCGCGAAGGTGGGGACGCCCGGCGTGCCGAGGTCGATTCGCTCGGCGAACGCGTCCAGCAGCGGTAAAAAATACGGCAGGTTGCCGTGGACGTTGGCGTGCTTCGCGTACGGTGCGGCCGCGACCTCGAGCACGTCCTCGTTCTCTTCCTCGAGCGCGAAGAGGTTCAGCTCGTTCAGGTCGGAACCGCTGGCGACCGCGCTGCGCCGCTCCCCGTGCGCCGCGATCGTCACCGACTGCACGACGGTCGTCAGGTCGCCGCTGACGCGCGCGACCAGACCGTCTCCGTAGTCGACGTACGCGAACGCGCCGTCGGCGACGTCGGTCTCGAAGGCGCCCTGCGCGTCGGTACGGTGCGGGTTCGCGGTGCGCATCAGCCCGACCGTCGCGCGCGGGAGACGCCCGCAGAGGTAGTTCGCCAAGTCGAAGTAGTGCGGCATGTAGGCGTTGCCGGCGCCGCCGCCGGCGGCGCGCGAGAACCACCAGCCGCGCGAGCGGCCCGTGTTCCGCTCCCGCAGCTCGCCGCTCAGCCGCGCGACCTCGATCTCGCGCAGCGCGCCGAGGTGAAGGTTGTCGATCAGCTCCTTGAGCGCGATGACTTCCGGCACGTAGCGAAACTCGAACGCGATCGCGGTGGCGGTCCCCGCGCGCTCGGCCGCGGCGACCATCTCCTCGGCCTGCGCGACGGTGAGCGCGAGCGGCTTCTCGCACAGCACGTGCTTGCCGGCCGCCAGCGCGGCGAGCACGGAGCGGTGGTGGTCGAACGGCGGCGAGGCGACGGAGACGACGTCGAGCTCGGTGCCGGCGAGCATCTCCTCGACCGAGCGGAACACGTGCGGGATCTTGCGCTCGCGCGCGACGCGCTCAGCGCTGTTGGGCGAAGCGATCGCGACGACGTCGAACCGCGGGTGCAGCGCAAACGCCGGCGCCTGCACCGTTCCGCCGAACCCGGCCCCGACGATTCCGACCCGCAACGCGCTCATCGTTCCTCCCGTGTCTCGTGCACCGTTCGCTCGAACACGTCGAGCGCGCGCGCGAGCTGGTCGTCCGCGACGACCAGCGGCGGCGCGATCGTGATCGAGGTTCCGCTCGTTCCCGACTGCAGCAGGATCAACCCGCGCGCGAGCGCGCGCACGACGACCCGGTTCGCGAGCTCGGCGCCGCTGAACTCCACTGCCCAGAGGAACCCGAGCCCGCGCACGTCGCGCACCGCGGGCACCGCGCGCAAACGCCCCAGCCGTTCGCCGAGCAGCTTCTCCCGCGCGCGCACGCGGCCAACCACGTCGAGCCGCGCGAGCTCGTCGAGGTTCGCCAGCGCCGCGGCGCACGCCAGCGGGTTGCCGAGAAAGGTCGAGGTGTGCAACGCCTCGCCGGTGCTGCGCGGCCAGGCGTCCATCGCGCGCGCCGTGCCGATCGTCGCCGAGAGCGGGACGCCGCCGGCCAGCGCTTTGCCGAGGCACATCAAGTCCGGCGCGACGCCTTCCCGTTCGCACGCGAACATCGTTCCGGTGCGCCCGAAGCCGGTGTAGATCTCGTCGAGGACCAGCAGCGCCCCGTGCTCGTCGCAGAGCGCGCGCAACCCGCGCAGCCAGGCCGCCGGCGGAACGATCACGCCGCCGCGCCCTTGAACCGGTTCGGCGACGACCGCGCCGATCGCGGGATCGTGCGCGAGCGCCGCGCGCACCGCGTCGAGCGCCGTGTCGAGCGGCGTGGCGGCGTTCGGAAACGGCAAGAACGTCGCGCGCTCGGCGACCAGCGGCGCGAACGGTTGCCGAAAGCGCTCGATCCCGGCGAGCTCGAGCGCGCCGAGCGAGAGGCCGTGATACGCGCCCACAAACGCGAGCGCGCGCGGCTTGCCGGTCGCGAGCAGCGCGGTCTTCAGCGCGAACTCGACCGCTTCCGCGCCCGACGTCGCGAGGTACGACTTGCACAAGTTTCCGGGCGCGATCTCGGCGAGCCGCTCGAGGAGCCGCACGCGCACTTCGGTCGGGTGGACGTCGCCCATCCCGTGGATCAACCGCTGCGCCTGATCGGCGGCGGCGGCGGCGACGCGCGGGTTCGTGTGCCCCGTCGCGGCGACGCCGAAGGCGGAGGTCAGATCGAGATAGCGGTTTCCGTCGACGTCGGTGACCAGCGCGCCGGCGGCGCTCTCCCAGAACACGGGAAACTCGGGGCCGAGATACGTTACGCCCCGCGCTTCGACGCCCGCGAGCCGCGCGGCGAGGTCGCGCGAGCGCGGCCCGGGGATCTCCGTGACGATCGATTCGAAAGCGTCGCGCGGCGCGCTCATTCGGCGTCGATCCAGCGCACGAAATCCGCGATGCGCGGTGCGCCGCCGTGGTGTCCGGCGAGCGGCGGCGCTTGCAGCGTGCCGAACGGCGCCACGCGCACCGCGCCGATCCGCGCGGCGAGCGCGAGCGCGCGTTCGCCGGGGGCTCCTGCGACGCCGACGGCTTGCACCGGCAGCGCATGCTCTGCCACGTAGGCGGCGATCGCGTCGTCGTCCGCGACCGGGATCAGCGGCAGGATGCGTGGCAAGAACGGCGGCGGCTCGCGCAGCGGAGGTTCGATGACGAGCGTCGCGTCGCCGGCGCGGATCACCGCGCCGCGGCCGCCGGCCGAGCGGAACGCGGCCAAGTTGCGGTAGGCGGCGGCGTGTGCGACGCGCTGCGGATCGCGCGTTCCGCCGGGGAACTCGACCGCGACGCGCTCGCACGCCGCAGCGAGCGTTTCGACGACGCGCGTCAGCTGTTCGCCCTCGGCCTCGACGAAGAGCGCGTGCAGTGAGAGACAGCCTTCGCCGTCGTACAGCAGCGCGTCGCGCGCGACGTTTTCGGCGAGCGCGCCATCGAAGCGCGCGACGTCCGCGCGCGTGAGCCGGCCGATGCTGGCGCGGTGGCCGAACGGGAGGAAGCGCGTCTCCGCCCCGCAGCGCGCGCGAATCTCGCGCAGTGCTTCGTCGCGCCCGAACGCGACGACGACGTCCGCGCGCGCGAGCAGCTCCGCTTCGTGCGGTTCCTCGCCGCCGGCCCACGCGCGCGCGCGCGCCGCGTCCGCGAAGGCCGGGTGCTCCTCGGCGAGCGAGGCGAAGAAGCCGGCGATCAGGGCGTCGGCGCGGTCTTTGACGACGACGTCGCACTTCGCGCACAGCGCGAAGACCGCCGGGACTAGCGCGACGCCGATCGTCGTGTCGCTGGAGATGATCGCGACGCGCTGGACCCCGAGCGCCCACGCCGCCGGCGCGCCGGGCCGCGCGACGACGCCGTAGAGCGCATGGACGCTGCCGAGCTCCGCTGCGATCGCCGCTTCGAGCCCTTCGCGTGTCAGCCCGAAGAAGAGCCGGTCGAGCGCGTAGTCGACGACCGGGGTGCTGTAGCCGAGCCGCGCTTCGATCGCGGCCGTGGCGCGAACGCGCGGCGCGAAGTCCGCGTCGCGCCAGCGCGCGGCGGCGTCGGCGACGCACCCGATGATACGGTGTGTCGAAAGAGCGCGCAGCGCGCCCGCTTCAGCCACGGCGCGCGAGCAGCGACTCGGCGTCGAGCGAGCAGCCGCGCAACTCCGCGCCTTCGTCGCGACCGAGCAGCACGAGCCCGGCTTCATCCGCGCCGGTCGCGGAACCGACGAGCGCGCCGAGGTCTTCCGTGTCGATCGCGATCACCGAGCCGCGATTGGCGAGGTCGACGTGGCGGATCGCGCCGACGACGCCGTTCGGCAGCGGCCGCCCCTCGCCGTCGACGACGATCGGCCGCAGCCACGGCGGCGCGACCTTGACCCGCGGCTCGATCCGCGCGCGCGACGCGAACGAATCGTAGTACTGCGAGGACAGCTCGGTCATCCCGTACTCGGCGACGATCGCTTTGAGCGGCATGCCGAGCCGCTCCGACGCTTCGGCGTACAGCTCCGCGCGCGTCACGACGCGCGTGCGGCCTTTGAACCCGCCGGTTTCCATGATCCGCGAGCCGGTCGGCAGCGCGAGATCGGCGCCGCGCGCGCGCAACGCGTCGAGCAGCGCGACCAGCGCGAACGCCGTTGTCGCGACGCACACCGCGATGCCCTCGTCGCGCGCGCGCGCAGCATCTCGCACGAAGCGCTCGACCTCGAGCCGGTCTGCGTGCACGTACCAGCCGCCCGCGCCGTCGCCGCGCTCGCGCGCGACGACCTCCATCATGAAGCCGAGCGAGCTGTGCGGGTTCTCGCCCGGATCGGGAACGAGGTTGAGGTACCGCAGCCGCACGTCACCCTGAGATTGTCGAAGCGTGTCGGCGAGCATCATGCGGTCGAACGACGCGAGCAGCGCCGCTTCGTAGAGCTGCGTGGTCGGCAATTCGTGGCGCCCGCTGCGGGCGGGCGCGCCCTGCGCTTCTCGAAGGGTCGTGCCGCTGGTCTGGAACCACACCGCCGTCTCGTGCGGCGGAAACGTCGCCAGCCGCGCTTCTTTGAACGCCGCCGCCGGCACCGCGGGAATCTCTTCGACCCGCTCCGGCAACCGCGTTTCGTCGAACCCCGCCGCGCGCGCGAACGCCGCGTACGGCGCGTTGTGCGCGACCTGGTACGCGAACAGATCGCGCGCGAGCGCCAGAAACTCCGCGTCGCCGAGCGCGTACGCGCGGATCGCCGCGAGGATCCGCGCGTCGAGCGTCAGATCGGAATCTTCTCTTTCTTCCGGTGCGAGGCGGTGAACGGCGTCCCCTTGTCCTTCGGATCGGCGGTCGTCAGCAGGCCGACCATGTCGGAGAAGTTCTCCGCGTAGCCGCTCAGCGTGTACGTCGTCTTCTTCGCGTCGGTCGCCGTCAGCTTGAAGAGCCGCCCGTCGAAGGTGCCGGTGAACGGCATCTTGTCAAGGGTCGCGCGCACCCACGTCCCGGTCAGTGCGTCGCCCTGCTGCGTCACGTAGAGGTGCGAGTAGACGGTCTTGCCGGTCATCAGCGGCTGGAGCTGAACTTCCCAGACGCCGTCCATCGTCGAGAACTGCGGCGGCTCGGGCGACTCGCTCGCGGCCGGGCTCGGCGAAGCCGCCGGCGCGCTGCGCCGGCCACGGCGGCCGGACGGGGCCGGGCTCGCGCTCGGCGCGGCGGTCGCGGGCGCGGGCGTGCCGATGAGCTGGCCGGGCGTCGCGACGCTGCCGTTCGGCGGCGGGGGCGGCGGCGGGGTTACCGCCTGGTCGGACGGGTGAGGCTGTCCGGCCGCTACGGCGGTGCCGCCCAGGGCCAGGGCGGCCACCCCGACGAGCGCGATCTGACGAAGGTTCAACGGGACCTCTTCACAGCGGGACGGGTTCGAGAACGGGTCTCTGTTCGCAAACGAGGCGGCGGATCATCCCCCGCATCGCTTTTCCGAATCTGAACGATCGGAGCGTCCCCAAACGTGCCGTCCTGCTCAGTCTTCGGCAGGCACAGCTTGAACGAGGCCGCAAGGTCGGCGCAGTGCCCAGGCCCGTTCGCTGTTGTGCGGCTTGGGCCGTTTTCGCTGCTCTCGAGGTACTGGCGTATGAGATTTTATCGACGCGGCGCATTGCTGCTGGTCGCAGCAGTGGCGCTCGCGAGCTGTCAGGGCGGCGGAGCGAGTCCGCCGCCGTTTTCAACCGGTCAAGGGTTGCCGCCCTCGGTGACGGCGACCCAGTCGATCGGCCCGTCGGGCGGCACGGTGGCGGCGACGCTGGGTGCCGCGACGGTGACCGTGATCGTTCCCAACGGGGCGCTCAGCGCGCAAGGAACGGTCGCGCTTACCGTGTTCGGTTCCGGCGCGCCGAAGACGCTGCAGTCGGTCGCCCGGAAGACCCGGACGATCGCCAAAGACGCCGTGCTGATCACCGAATTCTCCGTTACCGTCACGGGCGCGACGCTGTTGAAGCCGCTGCAAGCCTCGTTGACGACCGCACCTCCGGCGGCAGGATCCGTCTTCCGGCTCGCCGGTTTCGGGACGTCGTTCGACGACGTCGACACGGTGACGTTCTCCGGCGGCACGGCAAAATCGGACTTGAACGTCGCGTTCACGCGGATGTCGCTGGCGTCGAACACGCTGTATGCGTTCTACACCGAGCCGCAGGCCGAAGCCGGGGCGGCGCCGGTGCCGGTCGTAACCGTAACGCCCGGCACCGCGAATCCGGTCGGCATGCTGAGCGCTGCAACGTACACCGGCAGCGAAGCGGCCCCGAACGGTTTTCCGTTTCTCGATCCCAACCTCACCTTCTCGATCGACAACCCGACGCTCGGAACGATCGCGACGACGAACGCGACGACCGGAACGCTGACGACCGGCGCCGTCGACGCGTCGGGAAACGTCATCGCAACCGAACAGACGGCCGGCCGGGGCGGCGTGAAGGGGACGCAGGCGGTGCTGGTCAGCTCGCAGCGCCCAGGGTACACCGGCGACGCGTTCTCGTTCAGCGGAACGCTCTCGTCGACCACGCAGCAGACCAATTCGAACATCACGACGCAACCGCAAACGGACGCGGCGACCGTCGCGCTGACCTCGACCGTCAAGGGCTTCACGCCGAGCACCGCCGGAGCAGGCCAAAACGCGGTGCAGTCGAGCGAGACCGACACGTACCCGCTTCAGACGATCACGACCAACACGAACAGCGTGTACGTCTACACCGCTGCTTCCGGGCACGGCACGCTCTCGATCAGCTCCAGCGACGCCAAGGATTCGAACGGCGTCGAGTACCTCACGCAGTACGGGAGCGGCAACGGAACGCTCGACGTCCTTCCCGAAGCGCCCGGCGCGTTCGGCCCGAACAACGCGGCGCTGACGTACACCGAGACCGATCCCGCCGGCTTCGGCCGCCAGCGCACGACCAACGCCGACGGCTCGTATACCGAGCAGGGGCACGACGCCCTAGGCGACGTGCAGACGATCACGGTGAACCCGGACCTCAGCGCGGCCTACGACGCGCGGCAGTACAGCGGCTTCCGGTTCACGGCGACGGCGCCGAGCGGGACGCCGCCGCGCATCACGTATCGCGTCTTCAACTCGTCCGGGACGCAGCTGGCGGCGTTCAACATCCCATCCTGGATCCCGGCGAGCATGACGCAGCCCTCGACCGAGACGGACGCCGACAACGGAAGCCAGACGTTCCCCGCGGCGTGCAACGTCCCGGCGAAGTACGGGACGAGCGGAAACCAGATCGTGCAGACGGTGAACCGCGCCGACACCGCGCTCGGGAACTTGGAGACGCTGACGACCACCACGTACACCTCCGGCACTGCCGGCCCGGTGTGCATTCAGATGACCGACTCGATCAAGACGTTCTACGACTACACGCTGCAGAACGGCTTCATCGTCTTCGTCAGCGGGAACGCGCAGCCGCTCCAGCTCACCTCGGTGAGCGAGACGCTGGCGCTCCAGTCGGCGAAGACGTCGGGTGGCACCACCACGCAGGCGGTCGCGCGCGGCACGTCGTCTGCGTCGCGCGGCGCTTCGTCGATCGCGCCTGGGGCGTTCGCTCCGCTCGCGTTCGCGCGCGCTCGCTTCGAGCAGGCGGTTCGTCAGAAGCTGGACTGGATGCGCAAGACGACCTTCAACCATAATTTCATGAGCCAGGGAGTGAAGGTACTGTGAGATCGCAACGACTCTTCGCGGCGCTCGGCATCGCCGCCATTCTCGCGGGATGCGGCGGGGGCGGAGGCGGCTCGAAGGCGCCGGTCCTTCCGCAGGCGCCGACCAACAACAGGCCCGTCAACGCACCGCAATCGACCACTTTTAAGTACCTCAGCAGCGCCCTGAAGAGCGCGACGCTCACCGGGCCGGCGAACCTGGGCACGATGAAGGTCGACGTCCAGATGACCTTACCGAACGCCGCCGCGCTCGCACAGTATGCCGCTGCCGTCGGCGACCCGAGCAGCGGCCTCTACCGACAATTCCTTACCCCTGAAGAGATCGGGAGCCGATACGGCGCCTCCGACGCCGACTACAATGCGGCAATCGCGTACTTCCAAGCCGCCGGACTGCAGGTCACCGGCTGGAAGCAAAAGGCGATGCTCCGCGTCGTCGGTCCTCAAACAAACATGGAGCAGGCCTTCGGAACGAAATTCGGGCTGTACACTCTGAAAGGCGACACGGTGTACGGACCGATGTCGACGCCGAGTTTCTCCAAGCCGCTGGCCGTACACTCGGTAACCCAACTCGTCTACAACCCAAAGTGGATGAAGCGCAACTCGATCGCGATCGGTCCGCACGGGACGACGCCGGCCTTCGACTTCGGGATTCCTTCGCAGCAGCTGGCTGCGGCGTTCGACTACAGCGGCGCGTATGCGGCCGGTTACACGGGGACCGGGATCAACGTCGGCATCATCGGCACGGGGCCGATCGCGCAGGACGACTACAAGGCGTACAGACAATCCCTCGGCGCAGGCTGGCTCGACGGCAACGGCAGCTTCCACGCGACAAGCAACACGATCACGCAGGTGAACGTGAGCTCGAGCAACGGGGTGAACGGCGGCACGCCGGCGACGCCGCCGCCCGTGACGGGGCCCTGCAGCGGTTCGCTGCCGGGCTGCAATCCCGAGGACGGCGAGGCACAAATCGATACCCAACAAGCCGCTGCATTGGCGCCGACCGCAAACGTGCTCTTCTACCTCGCCTACGTGCCGCACGAAACGTTCGGCACCAGTCACGACTTCGGTCCCCGCGAAGGGATCAGCGAAGTGAACGACGAGGTCCAGCAGATCATCAGCGACAACCAAGCCGACGTCGTCTCCGGGAGTTACGGGCTCGCGGAGCAGTACAGCGACTACACCGGCGCGGACGGCGTGACGTACGACCCGAACGGCACGGAGCCCGTCCAGTTCGCGATGTTGCAAGCCGAAGGGATCGCGGTGTTCATCTCCTCCGGCGACGCCGGTGCAGAGGGCTGCGCCCGGCCGTTTTTCGGCACGGGGCCCGGCGTATCGAGCCCGGATCAGCCGTGCGTGAGCGCGCCGGCGGTCGATCAGAACGTCACCAGCGTCGGCGGGATCACCGCGCCCGTCGACGAGGCCGGCCACAAGATCGGGCCGTACACGACCTGGGGCGTGCAGACCGAGCACGGCTTCGGCGCGACGGGCGGCGGGCTCTCGGTCGCCGTCCCGCTGCCTGCGTATCAAAAGGGGCCCGGCGTCCATGGCACCAAGCGCAACCAGCCGGACGCCTCCCTGGATGCCGATCCGGCGACCGGCGTCGCGGTCGTCGTCAACGCGGACTTCGGCGGCGGCTTCATCGCGTTCGGCGGCACGAGCGTCGCGGCGCCCGAGATGGCAGCGATGTGGGCGCTCGTCTTGGATGCTTGCCGGCAAACGCCGGCCTGTGTCGCGAAGGGGAGCGGGCCGAAACCGTACCGGATGGGGAACGCGGCGCCCGCGTTCTACGCGATCTACAACGACTCGGTGCGCTACCCGGCGACGTTCCTCGACATCGTCGACGGGAACAACGGCGTGACGCCGTGCCGAGTCAATCCGGCGCAGGTCGGACCTTGTCCGAATCCCCCGCCCACCCCCGGTCCGGGGTTCAGTGCGGGGGTCGGCTACGATCTCACGACGGGGATCGGGGTGCCGTTCGGTAGGCACCTCATCAAGTCGGTGGTCGGCGTCTGATCCTCGCTCGCTTGCCGGTACGAGGAGCCGCGGGTCGTCCCGCGGCTCCTTGCGGCGCCCTGATATAATCGTGAGGCTGTGAAAACCAAGGGTCACCCCAAATGGTATCCGGAGGCGCACGTAACGTGCGCTTGCGGTGCCCAGTTCACCACCGGATCGACCAAGCCCACGATCGCCGTCGAAGTCTGCTCGCATTGCCATCCGCTCTGGACCGGCCAGCAGAAGTTCCTCGACACCGCCGGGCGCGTCGAGAAGTTCAACCAGCGTGCCGCGATGGCCGACAAGAAGAAGGCCGAAGCCGCCGCGCGGAAGTCGCGCAAGGCTGCCGACGCGGAGGCCGCTTCGGCCTCGCTTTAGCCGCGCCGAATCGTTCCCTGGAAGCGCGCCGTCCGACGGTGCGCTTCTTTCGTACCTGATGCAGTACACCGACCGCCTCGAGACGCTCTCGAAACGCTTCGACGAGATCGACGCCGCGCTCGCGGACACGAGCGGCGGCTTCGACCAGGCGCGCTTCACCGCGCTCATGAAAGAGCGCGCATCGATCGAGCAGACCGTGCACGCGTTCCGCGCGTACCGCGCGCTGCTGCACGAGATCGCCGCGAACGACGCGTTGCGCGCCGACAAGAGCGATCCCGAGCTGGCCGCGCTGGCCGAAGAAGAAGCGCCCGCGCTGCGCGAGCGCCTGGCGGTGCTGGACGCGCAGCTTCAGGACCTGATGCTGCCGCGCGACCCGCACGACGACAAGGACGTGTTCGTCGAGATCCGTGCCGGCGCGGGCGGCGATGAGGCCGGTATCTTCGCGGGCGATCTGCTGCGGATGTACTCGCGCTTCGCGGAGTCGCGCAAGATGCGCGTCGAGCTGTTGAGCGAGAGCGAGAACGAAGCCGGCGGGTACAAGGAAGTCGTCGTCAGCGTGAAGGGCGGCGAGCCGTACCGCTGGTTCAAGTACGAGTCCGGCGTCCACCGCGTCCAGCGCGTCCCGGCGACCGAAGCGGCGGGCCGCATCCACACCTCGACCGCGACGGTCGCCGTGCTGCCGGAGGTCGAGGACGACGGCGAGATCGAGATCAAGCCCACGGACCTGGAGATCGACACGTTCAAATCGTCCGGCGCGGGCGGGCAGCATGTCAACAAGACCGAGTCGGCGATTCGCATCACCCACAAGCCGAGCGGGATCGTCGTGGCGTGCAGCGAGGAACGGTCGCAGCTGCAGAACCGCGCGCGCGCGATGGACATGCTGCGCGCGCAGCTCGCCGCGAACCAGCGGCGCGAGCGCGAGGAAGCGGAAGGCGCGTTGCGGCGCAGCCAAGTCGGAACGGGCGACCGCAGCGAGAAGATCCGCACCTACAACTACCCGCAGGACCGCATCACCGACCATCGCATCAACCAGAATTTCCAGAACATCAAAGCGATCCTCGACGGCGACATGGAAAAGCTGATCGTCGAACTGCAGAAGGACGAAAAAGCCCGCCTGCTGAGCGGCGAAACCAGCGCGGCGTGACGATCGGCGAGGCCCTGCGCGACGCGTCGATCCGGCTAGAGAACGTGGGCGGCAGCGGAAGATTGGACGCGGTGTTCCTGCTGGCGCATGCAGCGAGCGTCTCGCGCGCGGAGATGATCGCGCACCGCGAGCGCGAGCTCGAGCCGGACGTCGCGGAGCGGTTCCTGGCGCTGGTCGCGCAGCGCGAGCGCGGGCTTCCGCTGGCATACGTCACCGGCGAGGCGGGATTCTACGGGCGGATGTTCGGCGTCCACGCGCGCGTGCTCGTCCCGCGGCCGGAGACGGAGCTGGCAATCGAGTGGGCGGTCCGCCACTTGCGCGCGATCGGGCGGGAGAACGGCCGCGCCGCCGATGTCGGCACGGGAAGCGGCGCGATCGCGATCACGCTCGCGTGCGAGCTGCCGCAGCTGAGCGTCTTCGCGAGCGACATCTCGCAGGACGCGCTCTCCGTTGCGCGGCGCAACGCGGCGCGCAACAACATCTTTCAGCATGTGACGTTTCTGCACGGCGATCTGGCGGCGCCGCTGGTTCCGTACGCGCCGTTCGACTGCGTCGTCGCGAACCTGCCGTACGTCCCGAGCGCCGAGTGCGCGAGCGCGCCCGATCCGGTCTCGTTCGAACCGCTGCTCGCGCGTGACGGCGGGCCCGACGGCCTCGCGCTCTATCGCCGGTTCGTGCCGGACCTGCCGAAGCTGATCGCACCGCGCGGCATGGTCATCCTCGAAGCGGCGCCGGCGAACGCGCGCGCGCTCGAGCAGCTCGTGCGCGACGAGCTACCCGCTGCGGGCGTCGAGACGATTCGCGACTATGCCGGACTCGATCGCCTCGTCGTTGCCGCGATCGCGCCGGCGGCTTAGCGAATCCCCGCGACGAAGATCGGGGAAAAGTTCGCCGAAGCCGAAACGGTACGGCTTCCGTACGGAACGACGACCGCCCCGGTGGTGATGCCCCTTTGGTTCCCGAAGACGTTGCCGGCCGCGTCGATCCCGGCGATATAGCCGACCGGCCAGACGTCGTTCGGCTGGTTTGACACTTGGACGCGCTGGCCGTGAACGAACTGGCCGGCGGGATACTCCTGCAGCGGATCGCCTGCGAACACGTTGCCGAGCGAGTCGACGGTGAATCTCGGGTCGATCACCGTCAGCGCGGCGTCGAGCGTGAGCGATCCGCCGGCGCCGATCGCATAGCGCCCGACCGCGTTCGGCTTCGAGTACCCCGCCTGGACTCCGACGTACACATAGCCTTGGCCGTCGGTGGCGAGCTGCATCAACCGGCCGCCGCTCAAGGCGCCGCAGTCGTTGGACGAGACAACCTCCGTCGCCGTGGCGGTGGAACCGGTGAGGGCGACGTGGTTGATCGTACAAGAGTTGCTGTTTGCGGGCGGGACGCCGAAGTACGCGCCGCCATGGCCATCGAGAGCGAGGTAGACCGGCACGGCACCGCCGGTACAGCTCGGGCAGGTGAAGCTCGTGCTCGATGTCGGAGCGACGTTCCCGCTCGCGGTCGAGGGCCACATGTTGATCTGGGTGCCGTTCAGCGTGTACACGTTGCCCGCGGCATCCGCCGCGAACCCGCTGATGCCCGGGCCGAGCTGGAGCTGCGTGTTCGAGCCGGTGATCTCCGTCTGCGGCGCCATGTTCGCGTCGAAGCGCTCGAGCGCTATGTTGCCGTTCGAATCCCGGCCGTACATCCATGCGCCCGACGGATGGCTCTGCGCGACCGGCGCGAACGTCGCGGTCGCGCTCGACAAGCCGGGCGCGGACGCGGTCAGCGTGGCGGCCGGAATCGCCTGGCCGTTGTACGCCAAGCAGGTGTTCGTGTAGAACGACGTGCCGAACTCGATGTAGAGCGTGGTCGCGACGCTGGTCGAGGGCGGCGCCGCTTGCGATGCGCAGGTTTGGTAGCCGGAACTGTCGGAGGTGGCCAGGTAGAGTCCCGTCGCGCCGCTCGAATCACTGTCGGTGATGGTGAGCGTCGGAAGGTTTCCGGGTGCGCCGATGATGGTGAAGCCGTCGGCATCGAAGACGTGCGCCGTGACGATGAACCGCGTTGCCGTGCCGGTCGGCGGCGCAGGATTGCTCACCGAGAGCCGCAGCGAGGCGGGGGTGCCGTCGAACCCGACATTCACCGTGTTCGTCTGATCTTGAACGATCGTCTGCTGCACGGTGCCCGAGGAGAGCACGTGGTTCGACCCGTCGAGCAGCGTGACGGCGAAGGTGTCGGTGCCGACCGGCGCCTGCACCGAGTAGACGGTGCACGTGCCGGTTTGCGGCGGGGGCGCCGGGTTGGTGCACGGTTGCCCGTTGCTGACGAGGTAGGTGGTCGGCGCCCCGCCGTTCACCGAGATCTGCACGACTTGCGTCGCGGGGGAGACGTAGCGCGGCCGGCGCTGCTTGCCGGAGCCCGCGCGTGCCGGGATCTTGATTGCAAACGCGATCGTCGCGGTGGGGGCCGGAGCGCTCGGCGTCGCCGTCGGAGCCGGTTGCGGCCGCGGCTGCACCGACGAGCCGCCCCCGCCGCAGCCGGACGCGATGAACCCGAACGCCAGACCGAAGACCGCGAAGCGGCGCATCAGTGCGGTCTTCTCCCCTTGGACGAACCGGTGAGGTTGACGACCGTGATCCCGACGTGCACCGGCGCGGTGTTGTGCTGCGCGTCGCTGAACGTCACGGTGCAGGTGCCGCCGGACGCGTGTTTGCTCGTCACGGTGAACGTCGCCGTCGGACCGTTCGCGCTCGAGGGGGTCACCGTCGCGATCGCCCCGCAGTCGTCGATTTCGGTGAACGTGCCGGTGTAGCCGGTCTCGGAGACGGTGATCGGCGCGCTCGACTGCGTCTCGACGTTTTGCGGCTGCGCGGAGATCGGGCTGCCGCCGCCGCCGCTTGCGCTGAAGATGCCGCTGACGTAGGCCGGCACGAAGTTCGCGGTCGCCGAAGGAACGCGGCTTCCCGCCGGAATCACCTCCGCCGAGTTGCCGCTCATGAACGCCGGCTTCGCCGCGAAGAGATTGCCGGCGCCGTCGACACCGTCCGGGTACGCGGCAGTCGGGGCGGCGTTGTTCTGATACGAGTTGCCCGGCGTCGAGGGCACGGTGGTGCGCTGGCCGTGGACGAAGCTGCTCGCCGGATACTCGTTGATGACCGCGCCGTTGTTCCCGCCCGCGTAGACGTTGCCGTGCGAGTCGACGGTGAAGAACGGGTTGATCCCGGTGATCATCGCGTCGAGCGTCAGCGCTCCGCCCGCGCCGATCGTGTAGCGCGCGATGGCGGGGTTCGGCGTGATCTGCGACTGCACGTAACCCGCGTAGAGATAGCCGTGGCCGTCGCTCACGAGCTGGGTGATCGATCCCGACGCCTGCGCGGTCGGCGCCGAGTCCACATACGGGCTGCAGTCCGCCGCCACCGTCGGATTCGAGGTCGAACCCGTCAGCGGCACCAGCACGATCGCGCACGAGGTCGTCGTCGTCCCGTTTCGGAAGGCCCCGATGTATGCGTCGCCCGCGCCGTCGAGCGCGAGCCCTGAGATGACCCGCTGAAGCGGGACGTTCGTCGGTACGCTGAAGTCGGTGCTCGCCGTCGGGCTGGCGTTTCCGTTCGCGGTCGAGGCGAACTCGTTGATTCGCTGGCCCGACGGTCCTTGCGTCAGGACGAACACGTTCGCGCCGGCGTCGACCGCCAGGCCGTTCACGACCGAGAGCTGCGCGTTCGAGCCGGTGATCTCCCCGAGCGGGGCCATGTTCGGGTCGAAGCGGACGAGCCCGGCTTGTGCGTTGGAATCCGTGCCGAACATCCACGCGCCGGTGCCGGCGGTTTGCGCAACGGGCTTGAACGTCGCGGTCGCGCTCGGAACGCCGCTGGCCGACGCCGTCAACGTCGCCCCGTTCGGCAGCGCTTGACCGTTGTACGCCAAGCACACGTTGGTGTAAAACGAGTTGCCGTTGACCGTCGTGACGGTGGTCGTCACGCTGGTTGCCGGCGCGGCCGCCTGCGTCGCGCACGTGTTGTCGGAACCGGCGAGATAGAGCCCGGTCACGCCGCTCGTGTCGCTGTCGGTGATCGTGATCGTGGGGAGCGCCCCCGGTGCGCCGATGATCGTGAACCCTGCGGCGTCGTAGACCTGCGGCACGACTTGGAACGACGCAGCGGTCCCGGTGGGCGGTGAGGGATTGCTCACCGACACGCTCAGCGAAGCAGGAACGCCGTTGAAGACGACGTTCACACTGTTCGTCTGATCCTGCACGATCGTCGCCTGCGTGGTGCCCGCCGAGAGAACGTGGTTCGCGTTGTCGAGCAGCGATATCGTGAAGGTGTCTGTGCCAACCGGTGCCTGCACGGAGTACACGGCGCACGTCCCGCTGCCGGGCGGCGGGCTGGGGTTCGAGCACGGCTGTCCGCCGCTCACGGGAAAGCTCTGCGCCGGTCCGCCGTTCACCGAGATCTGAACGACCGCCGTCGCCGGCGAGACGTAGCGCGGGGTGCGCGCCTTCGCCGACCCGACCTTGGACGGGATCGAAACCGCGAACGACACCGTCGCCTTCGGTCCCGGCGTCGGAGTCGGGGTCGGCGGCGGCGGGGGTGGGAACGAGCTGCCTCCGCCGCCACCGCCGCCACACCCCGCAGCGAACGCGAACGCGAGACCGAAGACGGCAACGAGTCGGCGCATGATCACCATTTCGATGGCGGGACGCCGAATCCCGATTCCTGCCGTCTCTCGCCATAACGTAATCCAGACTCGCGGGCGAGGGCTGCGCCAATTCGGGAGACGAACAAGTTTGTGGCGACTCGGCGGGTCATGCCGGGTGGGGCGGCGAAGCGAAGCATTCCCTCATGGCTAAGTTCATCTTCTTCACCGGCGGGGTCGTCAGTTCGCTCGGGAAGGGGATCACGGCAGCTTCGCTAGGACGGCTGCTCAAGAGTCGTGGGGTTTCGGTATCGATCCAGAAGCTGGATCCGTACATCAACGTCGACGCCGGCACGATGAATCCGTACCAGCACGGCGAGGTCTTCGTCACCGAGGACGGCGCCGAGACCGACCTTGATCTGGGCCACTACGAGCGCTTCATCGACGAGGCGCTCACTCGCGACAACAACGTCACGACCGGCCAGATCTACAAGTCGGAGATCGAGAAGGAACGCCGCGGCGACTATCTCGGCGCAACCGTTCAGGTGATCCCGCACATCACCAACGAGATCAAAGCGCACATCACGCGCGTCGCGGAGTCGAGCGGCGCCGAGGTGTGCATCGTCGAAGTCGGCGGCACGGTCGGCGACATCGAGTCGCTCCCGTTCCTCGAAGCGATCCGCCAAGTCCGGCACTTGGTCGGCGACGAGAACGTGATGTTCGTGCACCTTACCCTGCTGCCGCACCTGGGCGCCGCCGACGAGCTCAAGACGAAGCCGACGCAGCACAGCGTGCGCGAGCTGCGCGCGATCGGGATCACGCCCGACGCGATCGTCGTGCGCACCGACAGCAAGCGCCCGATCCCGGTCGAGCTGAAGGAAAAGATCGCCCTGTTCTGCGACGTCCCGGCCGGCGCGGTCGTGCAGAACGCGGACGCCGCGACCATCTATCAAGTCCCGCTCAACCTCGAAGCCGAAGGGCTGGCCGAGATCGCGGTGCGGAAGCTGCGGCTCGAAACGAAGCCTGCCGAGCTCGAAGAGTGGAGCGCGGTCGCCGACCGCATCCAGAACCCGCGCGGCCGAGTGAAGGTCGCGCTGGTCGGAAAGTACGTCGAGCTGAAAGACGCCTACATCTCGATCAGCGAGGCGATCGCGCACGCCGGCATCTACCACAACGTCGCGGTCGACGTGGTGCGCGTCGACTCGGAGCGGATCGAGACCGAAGGGCTGAGCGCGCTCGCCGAGGTCGACGGCGTCCTCGTCGCGCCGGGCTTCGGCGCGCGGGGCGTGAAAGGGAAGCTGGTCGCGATCCAGCATGTGCGCGAGAACAAGATCCCGTTTCTCGGCATTTGCTTCGGGATGCAGCTGGCGTGCGTCGAGTTCGCGCGCAACGTGCTCGGCCTGCCCGAGGCGATGACGACCGAAGTCGACGAGACGACGCCCGATCCGGTGATCGATTTCTTGCCCGAGCAGCGAAACCTGGATCTCAAGGGCGGGACCATGCGGCTCGGCGCCTACGACTGCACGCTCGAAGAAGGATCGCTCGCCGCGCGGGCGTACGGCGCGACGCAGATCGGCGAACGGCACCGCCACCGCTACGAGTTCAACAACAAGTACGCTGCGCTGTTCGAGGAGCACCGCATGGTGTTCAGCGGTCATCACCCGCTCGGGCGGACCTCGCTGGTCGAGGTCATCGAGCTCCCGGAGAGCGTCCACCCCTGGTTCCTCGGAACGCAGGCGCACCCCGAGTACAAGAGCCGGCCGAACCGGCCTTCGCCGCTCTACCGCGAATGGATCGGCGCCGCGCTCGAGCGCTCGCGCGCGCGCTCCGGCGCGGGCGAGGGCGCGCTCGTGCGGACCTGAACGCGGCGGACGTCACGGTCGTCGTCCTCGCGCGCGACGAGGCGGCGCGTCTGGGACGGCTCCTCGCCGAGCTGCCGCCGGCGATGCGCGTCTACGTACTCGATGCCGACTCGCGCGACGAGACGGTGACGGTCGCGCGCGCGCACGGCGCCGAGGTCGAGACGCGGCCGTGGACCGGTTTCGTCAACGCGCGGCGCTATGCGCTCGGCCGCGTGGCGACGCCGTGGGCGCTGATGCTCGACGCCGACGAGCTGCTCGATCCGGCGCTGCGCGACGCGATCCTCGCGGCGCGAGGCGACGTCGCCGGTTATCGTCTGCGCCGCGTGACGATGCTGTGCGGCCGTCCGGTCCGCGCCGCCGGCTGGTCGAACGAAAAGCTCTTGCGGCTGTTCCGCACCGACCGCGCGCGCGTCGCGGCGAACAAGTTGGGCGCCGACCTGCACGAGCGGTGGATCGTCGACGGCCCGGTCGCCGATCTCCCCGGCGCGATCGTTCACGACTCGTACCCGACGCTGGCGTCGTACTGGGCGAAGTTCGACCGCTACACCAGCGTCGAAGCCGCCGCGCTGCAGCCCTCCACGCGCGCGTACCTGCGCGCGCTCGCGACGATGCCGCTGCGCTTCTTGTGGTCGATCGTGCGCTACGGCGGCTGGCTCGACGGCTGGCGCGGGCTCTTCGTCGCTTGGGGGAGCGCCCGCTATCGCGTCGTCGTCCGCGCCAAAGCGCTGCGCCGCGCGTGAGCGCGCGGCCCGACGTCGCGCTCGACGTGCGCCAGACCTCGCACACGTCGGCGGGGATGCTCGCCTACGTGCGCGCGCTGCGAACGTTCCTGCCGGAGCTGGCGCCGGATCTGAGGTTTGCGCAGTTCGGCGGCGGCGACAACTTCGACGTCGCCGAGCAAGTCGGGATGCCGCTCGTGCTCGCGCGACTCCGCCCGCGGCTGGTGCACTTTCCGACCCCGTACGTGCCGCGCTTCGTGCCGGCGCCGCACGTCGTCACCGTGCACGACGTGATCGACCTGGAGTTCCCGCAGTACGCGAAGCCCAAGGTTCAGCCGTACTGGCGGCACGTCGTCGGCCCCGTGCTGCGCTCGGCGCGCGCGGTCATCACCGACGACGACGCGACGGTCGAGCTGCTGCAGCGCTACCTGCGCGTCGATCCGGCTCGCGTGCGCGTGATCCCGCTCGGCGTCGACACGCCCGGATACCCGATCGCGCCGGAGCGCCGTGCCCGACCGTATTTTCTGTACGCGGGCAATCACCGGCCGCACAAAGATCTCGGAACGCTCGTATCGGCCTGGGCCTCGCTTCCCGACGGGATCCAGGTCGATCTGGTGATGACCGGCGAGGACGAACCGGCGCTCCGTGCGCTGGCTGCCGGTGCGCGCGGCGAGCTGGTCTTCACCGGCGATTGCAACGGCCAGCGGCTCGACGAGCTGTTCCGCGGTGCGCTCGCCTACGTTCAACCCTCACTGCGCGAAGGGTTCGGCCTCCCGCTTCTTGAGGCGCTCGGGGCCGGAACGCCCGTGATCGCCGCGGAGACGGCGGCCCCATCGGTGCTGAAGCCGTTCGTGCACCGCTATCCGGCGCGCGACGCCGCCGCGCTGCGCGCGCTGCTGCTGCGCGCGTGCGAGGAAGCCGCAGCGTCCGGGCCGACGGAATCGCCGGCGGCGATGCGCGCGGATGCGGAACGTGCGCGCGCCGCGACGGCGCACCTGACGTGGGAACGCACCGTGCGCGCGACCGCGGACGTGTACCGCGAGCTGCTTTCGGCATGATCCGCGTCGTGCTCGCCGCGCGGCCGACGTCGCGCGCGTCGGCCGGAATGCGCGCGTACACGCGCGCGCTGCTCGAGCGCCTGCCGCGCGTCGCGCCCGACGTCGAGCTGGTTCCGGTCACCTCGCCGCTCGTGCTGCACCCGCTCGCGCTGCGCACGGCGCGCCCGCAGCTCGTGCACCTGCCGTACCTCGAAGCCGCGCCGCTGGTGCCGCGGCCGTACGTCGCGATGGTGCACGACCTGATCCACCTCAAGTTTCCGCACTTGTTCTCGCCCGCGACGGCGGCGTACTGGCGCCTCGCCGCCGCACCGCTGTACCGCAACGCCGCGCGCGTGCTCGTCAGCGACGAGCGCGTCGCCGACGACTGCGTCGCGCTGCTCGGGCTCGCGCGCGAGCGGATCCGCGTCGTCCCGCTCGGCTACGACGAGGCGATCCCCGCCGCCGCACCGTGCGAGGCGGCGCGCCCGTACGCGTTCTACGCCGGCAACCACGCGCCGCACAAGGGGCTGGCGACGCTCTACGCCGCCTGGGCCGCGCTGCCGGAAGAGATCGAGCTCGACCTCGTGCTGACGGGACGTGACGAGCCCGCCGTGCGTTCGAAGTACGTGCGCAAGAACGGCGCGATCGCATTCCTCGGTGAGCTCGACGACGCGATGCTCGCGCGACGGTTCCGCGGAGCGCTCGCCTACGTCCAGCCCTCGCTCGCCGAGGGGTTCGGCATCCCGATCCTCGAGGCGGCGGCGGCCGGCACGCCCGTCCTGGCCAGCACGAGCGCGGTTCCGGCGCTGGTCGCGCCGTTCGCGCAGACGTTCGCGCCCGGCGATGCGAGCGCGCTCGCGGCGCTGCTCGCCGCGCTCGCCCGCGACCCGGCCCGTGCGCGCCAGCGCGCCGCCGAAGGCGCAGCGGCGCTGCGGGCGTATACCTGGGATCGGTTCGCGGCTTCGACGGCCGCCGTCTATCGCGAGGTGGTATGCCCCTGATCCGTCCCGTGATCGCTGCGGTACTCGCCGGTTGCGTCGCGGCGTGGTCGGTTCCGGCCGCCGCCGCGCCGCCCAAGCACGAGGAAGTCCCGGTCCGCGCGATCGCGATCGTCGTCAACGGCGAGGAACTGGCGCGCGATCCCGCGCCGCGCACCGTCGGCGGCCGCGTGCTCGTCCCGGTCGTGCGGATCTACAGCGCGCTCGGGATCAACGTCGCGCGCAGCGGCAAGACCCTCATCGCTTCCGCGCCCGCGAAGCGGATCGCGATCACCGCCGGCTCGAAGCGCGCGATCGTCGACAACCGCCCGATCCTGATGGACTCGCCGGCGACCGAGATCGACGGCGCGACCTACGTTCCGCTGCGCTTCGTCTCCGACTCGCTCGGCGCGCAGGTGAGCTACGATCCGAAGGCGGCGCGCATCGAAGTGATCTCCTCGATCGTCGGGCGCACGGCCGGGCTCGAGCAGCGCACCGCGGGCGGCTCGACGCAGTTCGTCGGATCCGCCAGCGCGGTCGACTTGAACTCGGCGCCCGAGTCGATCACGGTGACGAAGGGCACGGCGGTGCGCACGATCGCGATCACCTCCGACGCGCGCATCGTGGTGCAGGACGTCGTCACCCGCACCACCACGCCGGCCTCGCTCAAGGACGTGCACGTCGGCGACGCGGTCAGCATCATCTTGCGCAAGGACGGCAGCGTCGACCAGGTCGTCGACCGCTACGCCTCGCGCGCCGGAACGATCGCCGCCGTCTCGGCGAGCGCGTTCGTGCTGCAGGACGGCTACGTCGTCACGCCCGACAAGAGCACCGAGATCACGCTGAACGGGGACCCGGCGCAGATCGGCGACCTGAAGGTCGGCGACAGCGTCACCGTGCGGCTGAACCCCGACACGCGCGAGAAGCGGCAGATCCTGGTCGCGCGCGCGATCCCCTCGACGCCGACGCCGGCCGGGGCGGCGCAGATCACCGACTTCACCGTCGCCGCGAAGGGCGCGCTGCGCGCCAACGACTCGTTCACCGTCACCATGCACGGCACGCCGGGCGGCAAAGCGACGTTCGACATCGGGACCTACTTGACGGGGCTCCCGCTGCCGGAGACGCAGCCCGGCACGTACACGACGAAGTACACCGTCCCGGCGGGGATCAACTTCAGCCGCACCGCGGTCTACGGGCATCTGAGCGCCGGCGGCTCCGAGGCGCCGCGCGCCGAAGCGCCGACGCTGATCGCGGTGGCGACGACGCAGCCGCAGATCACCGACATCGCGCCGCCCGGCGGGATGGTCGTCAACAACAACAAGCCGTCGATCTACGCGACGTACCGTTCGCCGACCGACGTCGGCATCGACGTCTCGCGCGTGCGCATCGAAGTGAACGGGCTCGACGTCACCGCCGCGGCGACGCGCACCGACCAGTTCATCACCTACAGCCCGGGTGCGGCGCTCCCCGACGGAACCGTCACCGTGGCGGTGACGATCTACGACAACGCCGGCAACGAGAACTCGCGCAAGTGGCAATTCACCGTCCGCACGCGCTGAGGGCGCTGGCGATGTTCGCCGTCGCGCTCTCCGCCTGCAGTGCGGGCGGCGGCGGCTCGTCCGGCGGCGGCGAGAACGGTCCGACGCTCGTGATGGCGCGCGTGAAGGACGCCGTCGTCCTGGATCCGGCGCACGCGACCGACGGCCTCTCGCTGAACACGACCAACGAGGTGATGCAGAACCTGGTCGCGTTCAAGCCGGGCTCGTTCGACGTCGTCGGCGACGTCGCGCAAAAATGGAGCGCGAGCCCGGACGGCAAGACCTGGACGTTCGAGCTCAAGCCGGGCTTGCAGTTCTCGGACGGCACACCGCTCGACGCGAAGGCGGTGAAGTTCAACTTCGACCGCTGGCGGCTCGCCTCGAACCCGGCGCACGGCAACTTCCCGTACTCCTACTACAACGACGACTTCGGCGGCTTCCCCGGCGTCGTCGCCGACGTGCAGGCGCCGAGCCCGACGCGGCTCGTCGTCAAGCTCGCCAAGCCGTTCGGTCCGTTCCTGCGCGACATCGCCGAGCAGGCGTTCGGGCTCGGCTCGCCGGCGGCGATCCTGCGCGATCCGAAAGCGTTCGAGCTCAAGCCGGTCGGGAGCGGGCCGTACACGCTCGCCGAGTGGGTGCGCGACGATCACATCACGCTGGTCGCGAACGCGAAGTGGCAAGGAAAAAAGCCCGGCTACCCGACCGTGATCATCCGCGACATCCCGGATCAGGCGACCAGCGTGCTCTCGATCGAGAAGGGCGACATCGACATGCTGACCGATCCGCGTCCCGACGATGCGAAGAAGCTCGGCGGCGAGCGGGGGATCTCGGTCGTGCAGCAGATGCCGAACAACGTTAGCTACCTCGCGATGGACGTCGAGAAAAAACCGTTCGGTGACCTGCGCGTGCGGCAAGCGGTCGCGTACGCGATCGACGTCACGACGATGGCGAAGTCGCTGTACTCCAGCGGCGCGGTCGTCGCCGACAACTGGACGCCGCCGTGGATGCTCGGCGCGAACCCGGCGGTGAAAGCCTACCCGCACGATGTCGCGAAAGCGCGCGCGCTGCTGGCGGCGGCGGGCTATCCGCACGGTTTCACGACCACGCTGAGCTACTCGACCGCGCCGCGCCCGTATCTGCCCGAGCCGCAGCGCGTCGCCGAGACGCTTCAGGCGAACCTTGCGCAAGTCGGGATCACCGCGACGCTGCAGCCGTACGAGTGGGGCGTCTTCCTCGACCGCATCAAGCACGGTCTGCACGAGATGTGCCTCATCGGCTGGACCGGCGACAACGGCGACCCGGACAATTTCTTCTACCCGCTGCTCGATCAAAACTCGGCGCACAAGGACGGAACTGCGCAGAACTACTCGTTCTGGCGCGATCCGGCGTTCCACCGGCTGATGCTCGCCGGCCAAGCGGCGGTCGAGGACGCGAAGCGCAAGCCGGTCTACCAGCAGGCGAACGCGATGGTGCACGATCAAGTGCCAGCGGTTCCGCTCGTGCACACGACGGTGCCGATCGTGCTGAAATCTTCCCTGAAGGGTTTCGTTCCGTCCCCGAACACCTCGTACCACTTCAACCTCATCCAAGCGCCGGCGGGGTCGTAAGCACATGGCGACGGATCCGAACTGCATCTTCTGCAAGATCGTGAGCAAGGAGATCCCGGCCGACGAGGTCGCGCGCGACGAGCACCTGGTCGCGTTCCGCGATCTCAACCCGCAAGCGCCCACGCACGTGCTGATCGTCCCGACCGAGCACGCGCAGCACCTGAGCGACTTCACGGAGCGCGCGAACGACGAGCGCGCCGCGCGCCTGCTCAACACCGCCTCGGAGCTCGGCCGCCGCTTCGGACGCGACGGCTACCGCGTCGTCATCAACGAAGGTCCCGACGGCGGCCAAACCGTCCACCACCTGCACCTGCACGTCCTGGCCGGCCGCCACATGACGTGGCCGCCAGGCTGAGAATTCTTTGACCGACCGGCGATCCTGTGATATAGTCCCTGGTCGGGCCTAGAAGGGTCACGATGCGGCTTTGGCCGCGGCGGAGGGAGGTGTTCTAGTAGATGGAGATTCGAGTCGCCCCGGGCGAGACGATCGAGAGCGCGCTGCGCCGCTTCAAGAAGGCGACGCAGAAGGCCGGCGTCCTCGCGGAGGCGCGGAAGCACGAGCACTACGAGAAGCCGAGCGTCCGCCGCAAGAAGAAGAGCGCCGCCGCCCGCAAGCGCCGCACCTGAGCCGCGCGGGCTCGGCCAGCCGGCCAAAGAGGAAGCGCTGAATACGAACTAAACACTGAGCAACCGAACGTCCGTCGGGAAGTCCGGCGGCCCGTTCGGGGCGAGGTGTTTTTTCATGCGTTCTGCGTTCTTTTGGCGCGCCGGAGTCTGCTGTTTCGCGATCTCCGCAATGTGTTGGGCGGGCCTGCCGGCGCTGTCCGACGGAGAATCGTCGCTCCCGGCCGCGGAATCAGGTGCCCCCGCTGTCGAATCCGTCGCCCCCGTCGCAGAGCCGGCGCCCGCGTCCGCGGAGCCGGCGCCCGCATCCGCAGAGCCGGCGCCCGCTGCAGAACAGGCATCCGCCCCCGCCGAGTCGCCGCTCGGAGCGGCCGCAGCCGCGCTTCCTCCTCCCGAGCCGGCTTCGGTCGCGCCGGAGCCCACGGTGGCGCAAGCCGCGCCGCCGACGACGGCGGTCGTCCAAGGCAGCGTCAAGACGACGGCCGGCACGCCGATCGCCGGCGCGACGGTCGCGCTGAGCGGGCCGGCGAGCGCGCGCACGACGACCGACGCCGACGGAAACTTCACCGTCACCGTTGCGCCGGGCGTCTACCGCATCGACGTGACGCGCCCCGGCTACGTGCCGGCGGTGCTCTCTGATTTCGCGGTGGTTGCCGGAAGCACGATTCCCGTCACCGTCGCGCTCAACCAAGCCAATCTGACCTCGCTGCAACAGATCGGCCGCGTCTCGACGGTGAGCCGCGGCAGCCGCAGCGCGATCAACACCGGCACCGCGACGTCGAACTATTTGACCGCTCAGGCGTTCGCGAACCTCGGCAACCCGCAGGTCAACGACGTGCTGCAGCACCTGCCCGACGTCACGATCGAGCGCATGGGGAGCCAGCAGGACACCTCGATCATCGTCGGCGGCGTGCAGCCGTACGAGACGCAAGTCCTCGTCGACGGCCACCCGCTCGCGCTGGGCCAGTACGGCGTCTGGGTGAGCACGTACTATCCCTCGTATCTGAGCGGCGGCGTCGAGACGCAGTCCGGTCCCGGCAACACGACGCCGTTCGCGAACATCGCGGTCGGCGGCACCGTCAACCTGCTCACGCCCTCGTTCACGCGCCAGCGGACGTACGAGCTCGCGACCGGCGTCGACAACTACCAGACGCAGTTCAGCCACCTGCTCACCACCGGCTCGCTCGGCAAGTTCCAGTACGTGATCGGGGCCGGTGTCGACGGCAACAACGGGCCGTACTATCAGACGAAGCAGTGCAACGCGCTCCCGCAAGGGAACGGCACCGCGATCCTGCAGTTCTGCGATGACGCGAGCGGCTCGTTCTTCAGCAAAGGCGAGGTGTTCAAAGGGCGCTGGGAGTTCTCGCCGGCGACCTCGTTCGAAGCCGGCTTCGTCGGCGCGTGGGGCGGCTACAGCCCGCAGGGAACGGCGTGGGGCACCTCGCTCGGGCCGCTCACGATCGTCGGCTGCACGAACCCGAGCGGTCCGAACACCGGCATCTGCACGAATCCCGCCCAGTCCTACCTGATCGGCAGCAAGGTGAACTCGTTGGGCTGGTTCCCGGGCTCGTCCGTCACCAACAACCAGACGCTGTTCGACGCGCAGTTCCGCACCGCGCTCGGCAAAGGCACGCTGCTGGTGCGCCCGTACGTCGGAAGCATCGAGCCCGAGATCATCAACGGCACCGGCGAGGTCAATTATTCGTCGGGCTTCTCGCCGCCGGGCAAGCCGAACGATCCTGATTTCCTTGCCGCCTGCTCTCCGCCGTTCTCGTCGTTGACGAACCCGACCGGAGGCGTCACCATCGTGAACGGTCAGCAGGAGTGCTACCAAACCTCCTTCACCACCTTCGAGAAGGACAAGCTGTACGGCACGACGTTCTCGTACCTCCACCCGTTCGGTGACGACCTCTACAACCTCACCTACGACTTCCACGGCACGAGCACGATCGCGTTCGTCGGCTGCGACTTGCCGGTCTGCACCGCGGTGCCGTTCTCGACGAACCGCTACTCCACGATCTCGCTCACCGGCGACATCCACCGTGTCCGCAACCTCCGGATCGACGTCGGACTGTACGACACGCTCTACACCGTCGTCGGCTGGCGGCCCAGGTCGCTCACCGACGCGACGCTGATCGGCTTCCGCCGTACGATTCCGCGCTTCGATCCGCACGTCGCGCTGACGTTCCGGCCGACGAACGATATATCGTACCGCGCCGCGTTCGGAACGTCGACGACGTTCCCGTTCGTCGGACAGCTGAGCGGCACGGCGACCTTCCAGAAGCCGCCGGACCAGGCGCTTGGGATCTACGCGCTGGGCGGATCGCTGACCGAAAAGAACGCCGATCTCGTCCCCGAGGTGAGCATCGCGTACAGTCTCGGTGCCGACAAGCGCTTCCGCAACGGCAGCGTGCTGAGCCTCGACCTTCAGGACTCCGTCATCCACAACGTGTTCGAAGTGCTGACAACGGCGATACCCGCGAACGGCGGTCTCGAAGGGATCTTCGCGCCGATCAACGTCGCCAAGCTCACCACGCAGATTGCGACGCTGAAATACCGCAACGCGCCGCCGCTCGGTCTCGGCTTCAGCGCCGCAGTCGCCGCCGAACGCTCGATCGTCTCCGGGCTGCCGCCGGGTCTTTACAGCGCGGGCAACAACAGCTTCCCGGTGAACAACGTGCAAATCTGCGGTAACGGCGTCGCCGCGCCCGGAATCGCGACCTGCATTCCGTATCTGAAGGGCTACGGTCAGCTCACGTACTCGCTGAAAGACGGTTCGTTCTTCGGCCTCGGCGTCGACTACGAGGGCAAGAACAACGCGTACTTCCAGCCGCCGTTCACGCAGTTCGACCTCACCGCGCGCCACCCGGTGACGAAGACCGTGGAGCTCCAGCTTGGCGTGCAGAACTTGTTCAACACGAACAACTACGGAACGTATCTCGCGACGCCGGGCGCGGGGACGCCCGTCGTCGCCGGTTCGGTCGACGCCGCCGGCCGGGAAATTCAGACCTCGTTCATCGCCAGCCGCATCTCGGCTCCGCCACGGATCATTCGTCTGCAGCTGCGCTTCCACAGCGGCCGATGACGATCCAAGAACGGATCAACGCGGACCTCAAAGAGGCGATGAAGGCGCGCGACCAGGTGCGGCTCGACGCGTTGCGCAGCGCTGTTTCGGCTTTCAACTACAAGCGCAAGGAAGCCGGAAACCCGACCATCTCGGAAGCGGACCAGCTCGCGATCGTCCAGCGGCTCGTCAAGCAGTGCGGCGACTCGATCGAGCAGTTCCAAAACGCCGGCCGGACCGAGCTGGTCCAGAAGGAGACGCGCGAGCGCGAGATCCTGCAGCGGTACCTGCCCGCGCAGAAGTCCCCGGACGAGATCCGCGCGCTGGTTCGCGAGACGATCGCCGGGCTGCCCGCGGAGGGCCGTAACCAGGGCGCGGTGATGAAGGCCGTGCTGCCGCCGCTCAAGGGCCTGGCCGACGGGAACGTCGTGCGGCAGATCGTCGCCCAGGAGCTCGCCTCTGCGTAACTCCACCGTGCGCCCAAGGTAGATCGGCGTGTGAACGCTCGCCGCCTCGTCGCCTTTCTCTGCCTCCTTGCCGGAGGGCTCTCGGCGTGGGCGCAATCGGCCGCCGCGAAGCCGGAGTCGGGCCGAGGCATCGTCGTCATCCCGATCACCGGGACGATCGACGCCGGAATGGCACACATGGTGGTCCGGGCCGTCGCCGAGGCGAAGGCGGCGCACGCGCGCGCGATCGTCCTCGACGTCAACACGCCGGGCGGTTTGGTGAGCGCGGCGTTCGAGATTCGCGACGCGCTGCTCTTCAGCGAGATCCCGGTCGACGCGTTCGTCGAGCGCGCGTTCTCGGCCGGCGCGCTGGTCTCGCTGTCGGCCTCGCGGATCGCGATGGAGTCGGGCAGCTCGATCGGCGCCGCGGAGCCCATTCCCAAGACGGTCAAGACCGTTTCGGCGCTGCGCAGCGAGTTCGAGTCGACCGCCACGCGGTACCACCGCAACGCACACCTTGCCGCCGCGATGGTCGACGCGACCGTCGACGTGCCGAAGTACAAGGCGCCGAACGGGATCCTCACCCTCACCGCGGACCAGGCGCGCACCGAAGGTTTCTCCGAAGCGACGGTCGGCTCGTTCGCCGCCGCGCTGGCGCGCTTCGGTTTGAGCGACGCGCCGCAGACCGAAGCGTCGTACACGTTCGCCGAGCAGGTCGCGCGCTTCGCGACCGATCCGGCGATCAGCGGGATTCTGCTCACGATCGGGTTCTTGGGCCTGCTGATCGAGCTGCAGACGCTGCACGGGATCGCCGGCGCGGTCGGCGTCGCGGCGCTTGCGCTGTTCTTCGGCACCCACATCTACGCGGGCTTCTCGAACGGCATCGTGCTCGCGCTGGCGCTGCTGGGCCTGCTGCTGATCCTCTTCGAGCTGCACGTGCTGCCCGGACACGGGGTCGCGGGGACGCTCGGGGCGATCATCCTGGTCGCCTCCGTGCTGCTCGCGTTCGGGCTGCAGTTCTTCGTCGGCGCGCTGCAGGCGCTCGCGATCGCGATCGTGCTGACCGTGGTGATCTTCTCCCTGCTGATCCGCTGGATCCCCGAGAACGCGTTCATGAAGCGGATCGTGTTCGCCGGAACGCAAGGCCCGGACTACGTCGCCAGCCTCGACCACCGCGACCTCCTAGGCGCGAGCGGGACCGCGCTCTCGTTCCTGCGCCCGGCCGGCGTCGCGATGTTCGGCGAGGTCCGCGCCGACGTGCTGACGGAGGGGGAGTTCGTTCCGGCCGGAACACCCGTCCGCGTAACCCGCGTCGAAGGCGCGCGGGTCTTCGTGCGCCCGGAAGCTGAGGGACAATAAGCCATGTTCGGCGTTCTCGTCGTCGTCGTCACCGTCGCGATCATCGTTGCGATCGCGCTGTTCCTGTACTATTTTCCGATCGGGTTGTGGATCCGCACGGTGGCGGCCGGCGTCCCGCTCTCGATCATCTCGCTGATCCGGATGCGCATCATCGGCGTGCCGGCGGGGCTGCTGGTCGCGAACCTGGTGCGCGCGCGCAAAGCCGGGCTGCCGCTGACGGTCGACCAGCTGCAGTCGCACATTCTCGCGGGCGGCAACATCGACAAGGTGACGCTGGCGATGATCGCGGCGCAGCGGGCGCAGATTCCGCTCGAGTGGCAGCGCGCGGCGGCGATCGACCTTGCCGGCCGCGACGTGCTCGACGCGCTGCAGACCTCGGTGAACCCGAAGGTCATCGAGACGCCGCTCTTCCAAGGCGTCGCGCAGAACGGGATCCAGCTCAACGTCAAAGCGCGGATCACGGTGCGCTCGAACCTCGACCGCTACGTCGGCGGCGCCGGCGAGCCGACGATCGTGGCCCGCGTCGGCGAAGGCGTCGTCTCCGCGGTCGGCGCCGCTCAAGATCATAAGGAAGTCTTGGAATATCCCGATCGCATCAGCAAGACGGTCCTCGCCAAGGGCCTAGACGCGGGTACCGCGTTCGAGATCGTTTCGATCGACATCGCGGACGTCGACGTCGGCAAGAACATCGGCGCTGAACTGCAGACCTCGCAGGCCGAGGCCGACAGGCGCATCGCCCAGGCGAAGGCGGCGGAGCGCCAGTACGCGGCACAGGCCGCGGAACAAGAGATGAAGGCGCAGACGCAGCAGATGCGCGCGAAGGTCGTGGAG
>JAFAKB010000077.1 GCA_019235885.1 Candidatus Eremiobacterota bacterium
CGCGATCGTGGCTAGGATCGGAAAGAATGCGCGCAGCGTGCGGGCCGGAGCGATGCGGTACGTCATCCCGCGCGCGAGCTCGATCTGGCGATCGGTCGACCAGCCGCAGAACCACGCGATCTCCGCGATGATCACGAAGACGAGCGCGATCGGGACGCGCTGATCGGGCGCGGGCGGCGCCGCGAAGAGAAAGACGGTCAGCACGGCCATGATGACCACCAGCGTTGCCGGCGCGGCCCACAGCCAGCGGCGCGGGCCGGTGCGCGACGAGGGCCGGCCGTCGAAGCGCAGGCGCAGCGGAACGCGCTTCGGCGCGGCCGGGTAGCGGTGCCGAACGTACCAGATCAGCAAGAGGACCGCGGCGACCGCGAGTCCGTGCGCGAGCGGGACGATCACGGGGAAGTCTACTTCGCCGGCCGTCGTGCGGTTACGCAGTCCGCGCGACCGCGAAGCCGTCGCGGCCGAGCGGCTCGGCGTCGCAGCGCTCGACCGCTTCGACCCGCGCGTGACGCGGTGGGTGCGCGAGGACGTCGTCGACGAACGCGCGGAGCGCGTCGTCCTCGCCTTCGGCGTCGATCTCGAGCCGCTCGCCGTCGCGCAGGTTTCGCACCGTTCCGGCGACGGCGTAGCGCGACGCGATGCGCTGCACCGCGTCGCGAAAACCGACCGCTTGCACGCGACCATGCAATGTCACAATCGTACGCTTCATTCACGTGCCGTGCCGAGATGTTTTTTCATCGGCGGGTACGTTTCGCGCATGGACGCCGCACGCTTTCCGGCGGTTGCGGGCGAGGCGCTCGACGGAACGCCGTTTTCCGCGCCGCGAGATTTCGCGGGGATGCGCACGGTCGCATTCGTCGGCTTCGCGCTCGAACACCGGTCCGAGCTCGAGACGTGGGTGCCGTACGCCGACGCGCTCCGGCATCGCGCCGGCGTGCGCGCGCGGCTGTTCGTCGGGCTCGGCTTGCCCAAGCTCGTCCGCAACGGAATCGTCAAGGCGATGAAGGCGGCCGTGACCGCGCCGGAGCTGCGCGCGGCGACGATCCCGTTGTTCGTCGACGTCGAAGCGTTCTGCCGGGCGCTTGGAATCGGCGACCGCGCGCACCTGACCATCCTGCTGGTCGAGCCGGACGCCCGCATCGTGTGGCGCGGCTCCGGCCCGTTCTCCGAGCCGGCCGGCGCCTCGCTCAGCGCCGCGCTGTCGGCTTAGCTGCCGCGCAGGGCGATCCGCGGCAGCACGATCCGCCCGCGGGCGGGGTCCATCATCCCCGCGACGCGGAACTCCGTCCCGTCCTCCGAGCCGGCGCCGGCGAAGGCTCCGTGCAGCGGTCGGGCCGGCTCGGCGGCCGGCGCCAGCGAGGCGACGAGCTCGAAGTAGCGTGGCGGCGGGGCGTCCGCGGCCGGCGGCTCGTGCAGCAGCTCCAGCGCGCGCTCGCACTCGGTCGCGGTCCCGAGCCGGACGACGAGCGTGGTCACTCCCACCACGCTGTGGTCGGCGGCGCTGATCGTGCACCGCAGCCGGAGCGTCTTGTCGAGCGGCGGAAGCCCGTGTCCGACGACGCGCGTGACGAACCGGTACTTCTCGGGAAGAAGCGACCGGCCGGGAGATTGCCTCATGCTTTCGGACCGTAGCCGCCGCTGCTTACGGCGCACCTACTTCGCTTACGAAGCACTTACGAGGCCGTCGCCGAAGCGCTCGGGATGACGACGACCCTGGCCCCCGGCGCCGGCCTCTTCGAGCGCCACCGCGAGACGCTCGACAAAGCCCGCGAGGCGATTCGAACCCGCGCCTACTACAGCGCGTATCCCGAAAGCCCGAGCGGGAAAGTCTACGGCGAAGCTGCCGCGGGGGACGGCAAAGCGGCCTTCGAAGCGCGGCTCGGCAAAGCGTTCGCGCTGGAGCAGCCGGCGAGCGGCGAGAGCGCCGCGACCGAACGTTCGCCGTACGGGTTGCCGCTCGGCGTGCAGTATCCGCTGGCCGACGTCGACGCGTTGATCGCGGCCTCGCAAGCGGCCGGCGCGGCGTGGGCGGACACAACGCCCGAGACGCGCGCGGGCGTCGCGCTCGAAGCGCTCGCGCGCATCAACGCGCGCTCGTACGAGATCGCGCACGCGGTGATGCACACCACCGGCCAGGCGTTCGTGATGGCGTTCCAAGCCGGCGGACCGCACGCGCAGGACCGCGCGCTCGAAGCGGTCGCGTACGCGTACGACGAGCTTTCGCGCGTTCCGTCCTCGGTGGTGTGGGAGAAGCCGGCGAAGCCCGAGCCGATCCGCGTCGAGAAGACGTTCAAGGCCGTGCCGCGCGGGATCGATCTGACGATCGGCTGCTCGACGTTCCCGACCTGGAACGCATATCCGGGGATCTTCGCGAGCCTGGTTACGGGCAACACGGTGATCGTGAAGCCGCATCCGCAGGCGGTGCTCCCGCTCGCGATCAGCGTGGAGATCGTGCAGGGCGTGCTGCGCGAGGCGGGCTTCGATCCACGCGTGATTCAGCTCGCGGCCGACACGCCGGAGAAGCCGCTGGCGAAAGTGCTCGCGCAGCGGCCGGAGATCGCGCTGCTGGACTACACCGGTTCGACCTCGTTCGGCGACTGGCTCGAGCAGAACTCGCACGCGCTCGTCTACACCGAGAAAGCCGGCGTGAACAGCGTCGTGATCGACTCGACCGACGACCTCAAAGGGATGGCGCGCAACCTCGCGATGTCGCTCTCGCTCTACTCGGGACAGATGTGCACGACCCCGCAGAACCTCTTCGTGCCGAAAGGCGGGATCGTCGCGAGCGGCGAGCGGATCTCGTTCGACGACGTCGTCGCGGCGCTGGTGAAGGCGGTCGACGGGCTGCTCGGCGATCCGGACCGCGCCTCGATGCTGCTCGGCGCAATCGCGACCGACGCCACACTGCAGCGCGTCGACGCGGAGAACGAGAAGCCGGGCGTCGTGCGCAAGAGCTCCACGGTGGCGAACGCGGAGTTTCCCGAGGCGCGGACGCGTTCGCCCTTGATCGCGGTCGTCGACGCGAGCGATCGCGAGCGCTACGGGCGCGAGGCGTTCGGGCCGATCGCGTTCGTCGTGCGAACGGCGGACACCGAGGAGTCGCTGCGGCTGGCGACCGAGGCGGCGCGCAAGCACGGCGCGATCACGGCGATCGTCTACACGACCGACGACGCGGTGCTCGCGAAGGCGGAGCGCTGGGCGCACGACGGCAAGGTGAACCTCGCGGTGAACCTGACCGGCTCGCTGCTGGTGAACCAGTCGGCGGCGTTCAGCGACTACCACGTGACCGGCGGGAACCCGTCGGGGAACGCTTCGCTGACCGATGCGGCGTTCGTCGCGAACCGTTTCCGCATCATCGAGACCCGCACGCCGGTCGCGGCGGAGAACGGCGGCGCCGGGGCGTGAGCGCGGCGGAGCTGACCGGCGAGGGGCTCGCGCGCGCCTGCGCGCAGGCGATGTACGAGCGCGA
>JAFAKB010000078.1 GCA_019235885.1 Candidatus Eremiobacterota bacterium
CGGCATCCGCAAGCGCCGGCGGCGCCGGCGTCGAACGACGACGGGCGGGTGATCGCGCTCGAGCGACGTCGGCGTCCCCGTTCATCCCGTACACCTGATCGCGGAGCGCCTACCTAACACCCATGCGGCTCAAGTCTCTCAAGGTCTTCGGCTTCAAGACGTTCGCCGAGGCGACGACGCTCGATTTCCACGACGGCACCACCGCGGTCGTCGGCCCCAACGGCTCGGAGAAGTCGAACCTGGTCGACGCGATCCGCTGGGTGCTCGGCGAGCAGTCCTCGAGCAGCTTGCGCTCGCAGAAGATGGAAGACGTCATCTTCGCCGGCAACAACACGCGCAAGCCGCTCGGCATGGCCGAAGTCTCGCTCACCTTCGACAACACCGAGCGCGTCCTGCCGCTCGACTTCCAGGAAGTGCAGATCACGCGCCGCGCCTACCGCGCCGGCGAATCCGAGTTCTACATCAACCGCGAACCGGTGCGCCTGCGCGACGTGCACGAGCTGCTGATGGGCACCGGGCTCGGCCACGGCTCGTACGCGATCGTCTCGCAAGGGCAGATCGACTCAATTTTGTCCTCGAAGCCGACCGAGCGGCGCGCGTTGTTCGAAGAGACCGCGGGGATCGGAAAGTTTCTGGCGCGCAAGCACGAGGCGCTGCGCCGGCTCGAAGCGACGGAGCAGAACGCGATTCGGGTGAACGACCTGATCGCAGAGCTCGAGCGGCGCGTTCCCGAGCTCGAGACGCAGGTGCGGCGCGCGAAGCGCTACCGCAAGGTGACGGCGCGCGTGCGCGACTTGGAGATCCTTTCGTATTTGCGCGCGTCCTCGTCGCGGCGCGAGGAACGTCTGCAGGTCGCCGCGCAGCTCGAGCAGCACGAGAACAAGCGCGCCGCGGCGGCCGCCCGCGCGGCGCAGCTCGGCGCCCAGCTCGCGCAGCTGCGGGAGTCGCTGTACACGCTGGAGCTCGAGCTCGACCAGCACCGCGCCGACGCGCAGAGCGCGCGCGCCGAGCTGGCGCGCATCGAAGCTGATCTCGCCGCAGCGGTCGCGCGCCGCGACGGCCTGGAGCGGCAGTCGAGCGCCGTCGTCGCCGACCGCGAGCGCGTCGAGGGCGAGCGCGAGACGCTGCGCGAGCAGATCGCATCGCTGGAAGAGAAGCTGGCGCCGCTGAGCGAGCAGACCGACGGCTCGCGCGAGCGCGAGCTGGCCGCGTCGACCGCGGTCGCCGACGCGCGCGGCGCGCTCGACGCGGTCTACCAAGAATTGCGCGCGGTCGAGCACTTGGCCGCCGAGCACGCCGCGAGCGAAGCCGAGCGGCGGGCGCAGATTCAAAGCGCGCACGCGGAGATCGAGCGGCTCGAGCACGAGCACGCCGCCGCGCTCGCCGAGCGCGAGCAGCACGCCAAAGCCGCCGACGAGGCGCGCGGGCGGTTCTCCGAGCGCGAGCTGCTGATCGCGCGCTACGAGGCCGAAGCGGCGGCGCAGCGCGAGCGCGCCCGCCTGGCGCGCGAGCGCGGCGACGCGGCCGCGGCGCAGGTCGCCGAGCTGCAAGGACGCCACCGCGAGATCGCGGCGGAGATCGCCGGCGCGGAGTCGCGGCTGCACACGATCGAAGAGCTCGAAGCGGCGCTCGAAGGGCACGCGCACGGCACGCGCGCCGTCGCCGAGGCGATGCAGCGCGGTCTGCTGCACGGCCTGCACGGCGTGGTCGCGAACCTCATCTCGACGGACGAGCGCTACGCGCGCGCGCTCGACGCCGCCTTCGGCGCGGGACTGTCGAACGTCATCGCGGAGAAGTCGGAAGACGCCGAAGCGGCGGTGGCCTACTTGCGCGAGCGCGAGCTCGGGCGCGCGACGTTCCTCCCGCTCGACACGCTCGCGCAGCGCGAAGGCCGGCATCTCGGCACGCTCGCCGGCCGACCCGGCGTGATCGGTTACGCGCACACGCTGGTGCGCGCGGAGCCGAAGTACCGCGGGATCGTCGCCTTCCTCGTCGGCCGGATATTGGTCGTCGACGACCTGCGGACCGGGATTCGGCTGACGCGCGGCGAGGGCTTCCGCGACTCGATCGTCACGCTCGAAGGCGACCAGATCGTCGGCGGCGGCGCGATCACCGGCGGCCGCTTCCGCAAAGAGCGCTCGATCCTCGCACGGCGCGCGCAGGCCGAGACGCTGCGCGAGCGCTTGCCGCAGCTGCGCGCGCAGCTCGAGGCGGTCGAGCGCGACGGCGCGGCGGCGAAGTGGGAGGCGGACGCGGCGTCGGCGGAGCGCGACGAGGCGACGCGGCTCGCCAACGACGCCGAGGTCGCGCTGCGCGACGTGCGCACGCAGCTGCAGGGGCTGGTCGCCGAGATCGAACGGCTCGACACGGCGGCGGCGAGCGCGAGCGCGCGCCGCGAAGCGCTCGACGCGTCGCGCCACGACGTCGCCGCGCGGCTGCACGCGCTCGAGCGCGTCGCCGACGACCACGTCGACCTCTCCGAGCAGCGCGTCGCGCTCGAAGCGCGGCTCGCGGCGGCGCGCGAGCGGATCGCCGCGGTCGAAGCCGAGCAGAGCGAAGTCGTCGCCGCGGCGAGCGCGCTGCGCGAGCAGATCGCCGCCCTCGGCGCGGAGCACGACGCCGCGGTGGCGCGGCTCGGGTTGCTCGACGCCGACGCGGAGCGCGCCGGCGCGGCGCGCGAGTCGATGCTGCGCGAGCTGGAGACGCTGCGCGCGCGCGTTACCGAGTTGCAGGGCGCGCTCGCTGCGGCGCGCGAGCGCGTCGCGCTCGCCGACGCAGCGGTCGAGGAAGCCCGCAAGCGCCGCGAGGCGACCGCCGACGACGCGGCGCAGCGCGAAGCCGACGAGCGCATCGCGCAGAGCGAAGACCGCGAAGCGACCGCCGCCGGCGAGTACGGCCGGCGCCGCTTGGCGGAGATCGACGCGGAGCTCGGGATGCTGCAGCAAGGCTTCGCGCAGAATCCCGCCACGGACGAGGAGCAGCATGACGTGCTGGCGCGCTACGCCGGCGAGCCGAACGAGTTGATCGACGATCTGCCGCGGCTGCGCGAAGAGCTGGTGCGCCTGCAAGCCAACGTCAACCTGAACGCCGAAGCCGACCGCGACGAGCTGGTCGAGCGCGAGAAGTTCCTGCGCGAGCAGATGGACGACTTGCACCGCGCGCGCGAGACGCTGCTGGCGACGATCGCCGAGATCGAGACCTCCTGCCAAGTGCAGTTCAACGAGACCTTCGACGCGGTGAAGAGGCAGTTCAGCCGCGTCTTCGCCGAGCTGTTTCCGGGCGGCCAAGCCGAGATGTGGCAGACGAATCCCGAGAACTTGAGCGAGACCGGGATCGAGATCTCGGTGCAGCCGCCGGGGAAGAAGATGACCGCGCTGGCGGCGCTCTCCGGCGGCGAGCGCGCGATGACCGCCTCGGCGCTGATCTTCGCGCTGATCGCGGTGAAGCCGTCGCCGTTCTACCTGCTCGACGAGGTCGACGCCGCGCTCGACGACGCAAACGTGGAGCGCCTCTCGACGAAGATTCGCGAGGTCTCGGCGACCTCGCAGATGCTGATCGTCACCCACAACAAGAAGACGATGGAGCTGGCCCAGCGCATGTACGGGGTCACGATGCAGGAGCCGGGCGTCAGCTCGGTGATCAGCGCGACGCTCGTCGACCGTCCGAGCGCGCCGCCGCCGGTCGAAGAACCGGTTCGTGAGCCCGCCCTCGTCGTTTGAGTCGACCGCCGATGGCTGAAGACGTCGCCGCGCTGATCTCGGTGTACGACCGGGCCGGCGTGGTCCCGCTCGCGCGCGCGCTCGCCGAGCGCGGCGTTCCGATCTACGCGACGGGCGGAACGCGCGCGCACTTGATCGAGCACGCCATCGAGGCGCGCGACGTCGGCGAGCTGACCGGCTATCCGTCGCTGTTCGACGGCCGGGTCAAGACGCTCCACCCCAACGTCTTCGGCGGCATCTTGAAAGACCGCGACAGCGCGGTTCACCGCGCCGAAGCCGAGCGGCACGGCATCCCGACGATCTCGACGGTGGTGGTGAACCTCTACCCGTTCGAAGCGACGGTCGCGAAAGACGGTGCGACGCTGCAGGAGGCGATCGAGCAGATCGACATCGGCGGCGTCTCGCTGTTGCGCGCGGCGGCGAAGAACTTCGATCACGTCACCGTGCTGAGCGATCCGGCACAGTATCCCGCGTTCATCGACGCGCTGCAAAACGGCGGGCTCGACCGCAACACACGCCGGAGCTATGCGACGCGCGCGTTCGAGCGGACCGCGGAGTACGACAGCGCGATCGCGCGCTACCTCGAGTCCGGTCTGCTGGCGAACGAATTGCCGGGCTCGCTGGCGCTGACGATCCCGATCGAGCAGCCGTTGCGCTACGGCGAGAACCCGCAAGACCGCGCCGCGTTCTACCTCGCCCGCGAGGCGCAGCTTCCCGAGCAGCTCGGCGGCAAGGCGCTCTCGTATAACAACCTGCTCGACCTCGACGCGACGCTGCGGCTGCTGGTCCGCGCGCCGCTCGGCCTTCGACAAGCTGACGCTGACGGAGACGCTCGGGCTGACGAAGACGTCGAGCTGCGCGAAGCGCGGCCGCCGCGTTCGCGGGCTGCGATCGTGAAGCACACCGTGCCGTGCGGCGTCGCCGAGCGCGAGTCCGTCCCGGAGGCCGTGCGCGAAGCATTGGCGGCCGATCCGGTTTCGGCGTTCGGCGGGATCATCGCGGTCGACGGCGCGGTCGACCTCGCCGCGGCCGAGCACCTGGCGGAGTTCTTTCTCGAGATCGTCGCGGCGCCGGCGTTCGACGACGACGCGCTCGCGCGCTTGCGCAAGAAGAAGAACTTGCGGATCATGCGCTACCGGCCCGGCACTCCGGAGCGCATCGCGGAGGAACTGCGCGTGCGCAGCGCGCTCGGCGGCGTGCTCGCCGAGGACGACGACCCGCAGGCGCCAGCCGAGCGCTGGAGCATCGTCTCGCGGCGGCGGCCGACGCGCGAGCAGTGGCGCGATCTCATCTTCGCCTGGGACGTCGTGCGGCACGTGAAGTCGAACGGTGTGGTGATCGCGCGCGACGGCGTCTCGCGCGGCATCTGCGCCGGCCAGACGAACCGCGTAAGCGCGGTGCAGATCGCCGCGCACCGCGCGCACGAGTACGCGAGCGGCGCAGCCTGCGCGAGCGACGGGTTCTTTCCGTTTCCCGACGGGCTTCTGGCCGCCGCAGAGGCAGGCTGCAGCGCGGTGATCGCACCGCAAGGCTCGATCCGCGACGCCGAAGTGATCGCCGCCGCCGACGAGCGCGGGATCGCGCTCGTCTTCTCAACCTACCGGTACTTTTTGCACTAGCCTCATGATCGTGAACTTTATCCTCCGCCTCGTCGGCTACGCGCTCTTGCTCGGGCTGTCCGCGTATGCGTTCCAAACGCTGTGGACGAACGACGGCCTCGACGCCGTCGGCCGCCTCCACTCGTTCCACGACAAGACGATCCTCGCGCTGCGCGTCGCCCCGCTCGTCCTCGCAGTGATCGGCTTCGGCCCGCTCCGCGCGCTCGCGATCTTCCTCGGCTTCTTCCTTGCGGCCGCAGCGCTCACCGCACCCTTCGTCGTGCTGCGCGTCGCGGGGGTCTAGCGCCGCGGGAACTTTCCGGCGGCGTATAAAAGGCGGCCGCATGCTCGGTCGCATCATTCTTTCCGCCGTGCTGGTGCTGGGCGTCGCCGCCGGAGCGGCCGGCGCATCCACACGAGGATACGGCATCGGCTCCGGCGTCTCCGATCCGGTCCCGTTGGAACGCGGCGTCACGATCCTCTGGCACGGAAAGTGCCGGGTCGACGGCGGGATCAAGACGCAGAGCGGCGCGCCGGTGAAGGCGTGGGACTTCTGGCAGGAGATCTTCCAGACCGGTGCCCCGACCTGGCTGCAGGCGCACACGCATCACGGCGCCGAGTGCATCATGAACGTGCAGGGCGTGACCAGCTGGTGGTTCGCGCACCGCGGCGATGCGCCGGATTCTGCGCCGACGATCGTCCCCGTTCACCGCGGTGAGACCGTCTACACCGTCCAAGGCCGCGTCCACACCGCCGGCGACGTCGGTCCCGAGAAGCAGGCGTACCTCGGGATCCACGTGCTCGAGCAAGGTTCGAACTTCAACTATCCCGTGGACGATCCGAGCGCGCCGCCGCAATCGAAGACCGAGCCGGTCTCGATCTTCAAGAACGAGCTGCAGTACCAAGTGCCGAGCAAAGGGACGTTCACGATCTACAATCAGATCATTTCGATGTCCCCGAACGAGACCTATCACATCTTCAAGTTCAACCAGCTCGGCTACTACACGGTCTTCGAGGGCGGCGCGATGCTGAACGTCCCCGGCCGCCGCCCCGAGCCGATGGCAAAGGGCAAGATGGTGCTCATCCCGCGCGAAACCGCCGCAACGATCACGACGCGCGGAAACGCATTGCTAGCGGTGACACAGCTCCGCTAGCCGTTTCCCCGCCGCGCACTACGCACGTCGCTGGTGCCGTGCACTCCAATTGGCAGTGACGGCGCGCACGTTCTCGCTGACGATCGCGTCGCGTTCGGCTTTCGTCACAAATGCTCGAAACGAGATCAGCGAGCGCATGACCTGACCGCGTTGTGAAGGTTCGGTCAGAGCTCGTCGCACGCTTTCAGGTCCGGCGTCAAACGCGGTGTCCCAAAGGCGAAAATATCGGCTGTTGCCGCGGCGGCTCAGCCGGTCGAGATCGGCGCGAAAGCGCCGCAGCGTTTCTTCCGTCACCCGCGTCGCGGCAAGCTGCCCCATCCGAAGCGCGATCATGTCGTTCGGCTGATAGAGCGCAGTCGCGTCCGCTGGCGAGGTATCGTCGAAGTTCATCGGGTTTCCGGCTCGATACTGCGCGAAGGTGCCTGGAGGCCTGCTGCGCGGGCGCATCCGCTTGGGTTTGGGGCGGGTCTCGCTTACGTGTCTCGGTCGGTGCAGAACCTGGTTTTCGTCCTCCTCGTCGGGCTGGGCTGGGGGCTGCTGGGGCCTGCGAGCAAGGTGCTGTTTGCGGCGGAGCCGGGCGCCTTTGACGGAATCACCCTCGCGGTCGCGCGGGTGGCCTGGGCGCTGCCGCTCTTTCTGATCGTGCTCGGGGCGGCGTGGCGGATCGAGCCGCCGCGGCTCGGTCGGCGCAGCTGGCTCGCGGTGATCGGCGCGGGGATCATCTTCGGGCCGTTCATCACGGTGGTGTTCTCGGTCGCCGCGCAGCACACGTCGGTCGCGCACATCTCGTTTCTCATCGGGCTTTCGCCGGTGACGAACACCGCGGTCGCAGCGCTCGTCTTTCGCACCGCGCTCGACCGGCGCGCCATCGTCGCGCTGGTGCTCGGCGTCGCCGGCGTCGCGCTGCTTGCCGCCGGTCACAGCAGCGACCGTTCGGCGTTCTTCGGCGACCTGCTCATGGTGCTGTGGCTGATCGGCTTCGCGGCGTACGCGTGTTTGGTGCGCTTCGTCGGCGTGCGGATCAATCCGACGACCTTGATCGCGTTCGTCGGCGCGATCGCGATGGCGGCGACGCTGGTTCCGGGCGTGGCGCTCGGATACGGCGGCGCGATCGCGCACGTCGCGGACTCGCCGGCGATCGCGTGGTGGTTCTTCGGCGAAGTCGTCGTCGGCTCGACGATGGTCGCGCAGACGGCCTACGCCGCAGCCGTGCGGCGGCTCGGCGTCGCGGTGGCGACGATCGGCGCGGAGTACAGCGCGCTCGCGGTCGGGATCGTCGCCTCGCTCGCCGCGCACGAGACGTGGACGATTCTCACGGTCGTCGCCGGGCTGATCCTGTGCGGCGCGCTGACGGTCACGTTCGCGCCGATCCCCGGCCTTGCGCCGCGGGCGCGGGAAGAGCGCGCTGCCTCCGCGTAGCTTCCTCGGATGCCGCGCTACCTGCACACCTCGATCTTCGTCAACGACATGGCCGAGTCGATCGACTTCTACACCGGCAAGCTCGGCCTCAAGCTGCTCGGCGGCCCGCACCACTATCCGGGCAACGCCGACATGGCGTTCGTCGGCGCCGACTGGAACTCGTACATCGAGCTGGTCTACGACTTGGAAGAGCACCCGCCGTACGCGATCGGCAACCGCTACGAACACCTCGCGCTCGAAGTCGACGGCGATCTTCCGGACGTGATCGAGAAGCTGCGCGGGCAGGGCGTGAAGATCGTCAAGGAGCCGAAGAAGTCCCCGGGCGGGACGCGCGCGATCGCGTTCGTCGAAGACCCGAACGGAATTCCGGTCGAGCTGCTCGAGCCGCGCGAGGGTCCGGTAACCTAGTGAACCCGCTCTCCGCGCCGCGCGGTACCCAAGATATTTATCCGCCCACGTCCGCGGCGTGGAACCGGTTCGAAGCCGACTGCCGCGACCTCGCGCAGCGCTTCGGCTACGGCGAGATCCGCACGCCGATCTTCGAGGCGACGGAGCTGTTCGCGCGCGGGGTCGGCGAGACGACGGACATCGTCGAGAAAGAGATGTACACCTTTCTCGACAAGGGCGGGCGCAGCATGACGCTGCGCCCGGAGCTGACGGCGGGCGTCGTGCGCGCGCTGCTCGAGCACAAGCTGCTCGCGCAGGGACCGCAGCGGCTGTACTATCTCGGTCCGTTCTTTCGCTACGAGCGCCCGCAAGCGGGGCGCTACCGGCAAGCGAACCAGTTCGGCGTCGAGTGCTTCGGCGTGCCGGGACCCGAAGCCGACGTCGAGGTTATTCAGATCGCCGCGATGCTGCTCGCGCGCTACGCGATCAGCGACGCCGTGCTGAACGTCAACACCGTCGGCGACAAGGTGTGCCGACCGGTCTACCGGCAGGCGCTGCTCGATCACTTCCGGCCGCACGCCGCCGAGCTGAGCGCCGACTCGCAGCGCCGCCTCGAGCGCAACCCGCTGCGCATCCTCGACTCGAAAGACCCGCGGGACGCGCCGTTCGTCGCCGGCGCGCCGACGATGATCGAGTACTTGTGCCCCGAGTGCCGCGCGCACTTCGACGCGCTACGCGCGTATCTCGACGCGCTCGGGATCGCGTACGTCGTCAACCCGCGAATCGTGCGCGGGCTCGACTACTACACGCGCACGGTGTTCGAGTTCGTCTCCTCGGTGATCGGCTCGCAGAGCACGGTCTGCGGCGGCGGCCGCTACGACGGGCTCGTCGAGGAGCTCGGCGGACCCCCGACGCCGGGGGTCGGTTTTGGATTGGGGATCGAGCGCTTCTTGATGATGGTCGAGAAGCTGGCCGGCGAGCACGCGCCGCGGCGGCGCGGGGTGCAGGCGATCGCGCTCGGCGAGGCGGCGCGCGCGCGCTTGGTGCCGATCGTCGGCGCGCTGCGCGAGGCGTCGGCGGAGCCGACGTTCGCGGATTGGCAGAACCGCAAGCTGACGGCGCATTTCAAGACCGCCGACCGCAACAACGCGCGCTGGGCGCTGATTCTGGGCGACGACGAGCTGGCAAGCGGCGAGATCGTACTGCGCGACTTGGTCGCGCGCAGCGACCGCCGGCTTCCCATGGCGGGCCCGGCGGCGGAGGTCGCGCGCGTCCTCGTCGAAGCCACCGGCTGATGGAGCAGGACGAAGCGTCGCGGGTCCGCGCGCTCGGCGAGATCGCGGCCGAGTTCGACCTCGACGCGATTCGCGTGCGCACCGGCGAGACCGAGATCGAGATCGTGCGCCGCGACCCCGCCGTCCACGCGCCGCCCCCGATCGCCTACGCCCAGCCGGTCGCCGCGAGCGGGGCGCCGGCGGCGGGCGCGCTGCCGCCCGGCGGCGGTGAGCTTCCCGCGGCGGCCCGCGGGCCGGGGCCGAACGTGCGCGTCGTGACCGCGCCGCTGGTCGGGGTCTTCTACCGTTCCGCGGCGCCCGGCGCCGATCCGTTCGTCGAGGTCGGCAGCCGCGTCCAAGTCGGGGACGCGCTGTGCATCCTCGAAGCGATGAAGCTGATGAACGAGATCAACACCGACCACGCCGGCGTGGTCGCGAACATCCTGGTCGACAACGGCGAGCTGGTCTCGCTCGGCCAGGAGCTGTTCTGGATCGAACCGTGACGGCGTACACCGGCCGCCGCGGCTTCGAAGAGCTGCTCGCCGACCGCAAAGGCCAACTTGAAAAGCCACACTACGAGGAGCAGGTGAGCGCGATCGTCGCCGCGCTGACCGGCGCGTTTCGCAACGGCAACAAAGTGCTGTGGTTCGGGAACGGCGGGAGCGCCGCCGACGCGCAACATCTCGCGGCGGAGTTCAGCGGGCGGTTTCTGCGCGAGCGCGGCGGGCTGCCGTCGGAAGCGTTGACGGTGAACACGTCGGCGGTGACCGCGATCGCGAACGACTTCGGCTACGAGCAGCTCTTCGCGCGGATGGTCGAGGCGCTGGCGAAGCCGGGCGACGTCGTGGTCGGGATCACGACGAGCGGCACCTCGAAGAACGTCGTGCGCGGTTTGGAGGCGGCCAAGAAGCTCGGCGCGACGACGGTCGCGTTCACCGGCAACGGCGGCGGCACGGTCGCGGAGATCGCCGATCTGGTCTTGCTCGGCCCCGACGGATACAGCGCGATCGTGCAAGAAGTGCACATCACGATGGGCCACATCATCTGCGATCTCGTCGAACAGGAGCTGCTCTTCGCGTGATGCTCGCCGCCGCCGCCACGCCGCCCGCGTGTCATGCCTCGATCGCCGCGTATTACGCCCCGGATCGCAAACGCCCCGGTTTCCACACCGTCGTGGTCACCGACGACGACTACGCGCTGGTGGGCTGGTACGACGAGCATTCGGGCGGTCAAGGCGCGTTTCGGCGGCGTCATCGCCGGTGGTGCGTCCTCGTCAGCAGCGGCGGGGCGTTCCGGGCCGACGAGCTCGTTCGGTACGGCGTCCCGCGGCCGCACGCGGAGCGGCTGCTCGCGAAGATGCAGCGACTGCGGCGGTGATCCGACCGGCCGTTTTTCTGGATCGCGACGGGACGCTTATCGAAGACAAGGGCTTTCTCGACGATCCGCGCGGGGTCGATGTTCTTCCGAGCGTCGTCGATGCGTTGCGGTTGTTGCGCGAGCGCGGGTTCGCGACGGTCGTCGTGTCGAACCAGTCGGGCGTCGCGCGCGGGTATTTCGGTGAGGACGCGGTGCGCGCGGTGAACGACGAGGTTGCGCGGCAGCTCGCGAACGACGGCGTCGCGGTCGACGCCTGGTACTGGTGTCCGCACTACGACGAGAACTGCACCTGCCGCAAACCCGAGCCCGGGTTGATTCACCGCGCGGTCGACGAGCACGGATTGACGCTCGACGGCGGCGCGGTGGTCGGCGACCGCGGAAGCGACGTCGCCCTCGGGCATGCGGTCGGCGTGCCCGGAATCTTGTTGCCGGGACCGTATCCGTACAGCGGCCCTGAGCCGGATCTGCGCGCGCAGAATTTGCTCGAAGCGGCGGAATGGATCGTGGGGCGCGGGCGTGGCTGAGCTGATCGCGGCGCCGCGGGCGACGGAGCTGCTCGGGCGGATGGCGGGTCGGCGGGTCGTCGTGATCGGTGACGCGATGATCGACGAGTGGATCTGGGGCGACGTCTCGCGGATCTCGCCGGAGGCGCCGGTTCCGGTCGTCGCGGTGCGCGAGCACACCTTCACGCTCGGCGGCGCGGGGAACGTTGCGAACAACTTGCGCGCGCTCGGCGCGCGGGTCGCGTTCGTCGGCGGGATCGGCGACGACGCCGAAGGCGCGCGGCTGCGCGCGATGTTCGACGACCTCGGCGTCGACGCGCACGGGCTGGTCACGCTCGGCGACCGGCCGACGACCCGCAAGACGCGCGTCGTCGCGCACAGCCAGCAGGTCGTGCGCGCCGACTGGGAGTCGACCGCGGCGCTGCGCGACGGCGACCGCAAGCACGTCGTCGATCAGGTGCGGCTCGCGGTGCGCGACGCCGACGCGGTGGTGCTCAGCGATTACGCGAAGGGATTTCTGCACCGCGAGATCGTCGAGGCGGCGCTCGGCGCGCCGGTCGTCGTCGCCGATCCGAAGCCGGCGAACGTCGCGATGTTCGCCGGGGTGACGTGCATCGCGCCGAACGTCGCCGAAGCGGGAGTCGCGAGCGGGATCGCGATCCACGACGACGACTCGCTCGAGCGCGCCGGCCGCGCGCTGCTGCAGATGCTCGGCTGCCGCTCGGTGCTGATCACGCGCGGCGAGCACGGGATGTCGCTCTTCGGCGCGGACGGCGAGCGCTTCGACGTCCCCGCGGTCGCGCGCACGGTCTACGACGTGTCGGGCGCCGGCGACACGGTCGTCGCGGTGCTCACGCTCGCGCTCGCCGCGAAGATCCGCCCCGAGACCGCGACGCAGCTGGCGAACTTCGCCGCCGGCGCGGTCGTCGAGAAGCTCGGCACCGCGACCGCGAGCCCGCGCGAGATCGTCGAGCTGATGGAGCACGACCGCGGTGCCTGACGCGCACGCGGGAGAGAACGCGTTTGCCGCACTGATCTTCGGCGACGCGGAAAGCGCGGTCGAATGGCGAGACGCGCAGCGCGCCGCCGGGCGCAGCGTCGTCTCCACGAACGGCGTCTTCGATCTGGTCCACGCGGGCCACGTCGCGTACCTCGCGTGGGCGCGGGCACAGGGCGACGCGCTGATCGTGCTGCTGAACGACGACGATTCGGTGCGGCTGCTCGGCAAAGGCGCGGACCGCCCGCTGGTGCCGTTCGCCGAGCGCGCGCGCGTCGTCGCGGCGCTGCGCAGCGTCGACGCGGTGGTCGGCTTCCGCCAGCGCACGCCGGAGACGCTGCTCGAGCGGATTCGACCTGACGTGCACGTGAAGAGCGCGCAGTACCGGATCGAAGAGCTGCCGGAGCGCTACGCCGTCGAAAAGCACGGCGGCCGGATCGCGCTCGCACCGCACCAAGCGGGCCGCAGCACGACGGATTTGGTCGCAGCGATCAGGTCGCGCTAGTGCGTATCGCGTTCACCGCAAACGGCCCGGGCGAGTTTGCGGGCTGGGTGCGGCCGCTCGTCGCGGCGCTACGCGCGCGCGATCCAGCGGTGGAGCTGCACGTGCTGTGCGTGCCCGATGACTTCGCGACCGGACGCGAGGCGCGGTATATCGAGGAGCTGTTTCCGGGCGTGCACGCGTACCCGCCGGCGGAGTACTGGCGGCTCGCGGTCGGGCTCGGCGTCGAAGGGCTGCCGCGCGACTTCGACCGCGTGCAGTATCTGGGCGGCGACCTTTCGCACGCCGCGCGCGCGCACGGGCGGCTCGGCGGCGTCGCGACGTCGTACAAGTTCTCGCGCAAGAAGTACGCGCGCACGTTCGCGCGCGTCTTCGCCGTCGACGGGGTCAACAAAGAACAATTGCTCGGCTGGGGGACGCCGGAAGAGCGCATCCGCATCGTCGGCAACCTCGCCATCGACGGCGCGCTCGGCGAGGCCTCGGGCGCCTACGGCGATCCGCCGAGCGACGCCGCCCGCGACGGTATCGTGCTGTTTCCGGGCTCACGCAAGTTCGAGATCGCGAACGTGCTGCCGCTGTTCGTGCGCGTCGCGTTGAACTTGCGCCGGATGCTGCCGAGCGTTCCCATCGCGTTCGCCGGATCGCCGTTCGTCTCCGACGACGCCGTGCGCGCCTCGCTGGCGCGCGGCGGCGAGCACCCGCTCGCGTACGGCGCGCCGGCCGAGCTGATCGAAGGCGACATCGTCGCACATGCACAGCGCTTCCCGCTCGTGCGCGCCGCGATGCGCGCGGCGGCGAACGCGCGGCTCGCGGTGACGATTCCCGGCACGAAGGTGATCGAGCTCGCCGCGCTCGGCGTGCCCGCCGTCGTTTGCACGCCGTTCAACGCGCCGGAGCTGGTCGTGATCGGCGGGCCGCTGCAGTATCTCGGCAAGCTGCCCGTGATCGGGACGCCGGTGAAGCGCGCGGCGGTGGTCGCGTACGCAAAGCGCTTCGAGCACTTCGCGCAGCCGAACATCGACGCCGGCAAGGAGCTGGACGTCGAGATCGCCGGAACGCTCCTCCCCTCGCAGGTCGCGCACGTCGCCGCCGAGCGCTGGAGCGACGCCGCGTGGTGCGCCGCGACCGGCGCCGAGCTGCGCTCGCTCTACCGCCACCACGCCGGCGCGGCGGAACGGATGGCGGCGTTTTTGCTCGAACCCCCGCGGCCGTGAAGCTCTCGGTGGTGATCGCGACCAAGGATCGCGCGGCGCTGCTCGACGGCGCGCTGGCGTCGCTACGCGCGCAGAAGAACGCGCCGGAGTACGAGCTGATCGTCGTGGACAACGGCTCGTCCGACGCGACGCCGGAGATCGCGCGCAAGCACCGCGCCGAATACGTCTTCGTCGCGGAGCCGAACCGCGGAAAGGCGCGCAACGCCGGAATCGACCGCGCCGAGGGCGAGCTCGTCGCGTTCGTCGACGACGACGTCGTCGTTCCGCCGCACTTCGTCGCCGCCCACGCGAAGGCGCACGCGGCGGAAGGCGAGCCGCTGGCCGTCTCCGGGCCGATCGTCAACGTCCCCGATCCCGCGCACCGTCCCGACCCGACCGCGGCGAACTTCTCGCGCGCGTTCTTCGTCACGTGCAACGTCTCGGTGCGCGCCGCCGCGCTGCGCGCGGTCGGCGGCTTCGACGAAGCGTTCGACCTGTACGGCTGGGAAGACACCGAGCTCGGCGTGCGGTTGCGCGCGCACGGCGTGCGGCGCGCCTTCGCCTGGGACGCCTACCTCTGGCACGTCAAGCCGCCGACGCCGGAGTCGCTCGAGGACGCGCTCGGCAAAGCGATCGAGAAGGCGCGGATGGCGGCGCGCTTCGTGCGCAAGAACCCGAGCGCGCGGATCAAGCTCGCCACCGGCGCGTACGGCCCGAACCTCGTCCGCGCACGCGTGCTGAACCCGGGCTTCCTGCAACCGTTCTTCGCCGGCGTCGCGAGCTCGCCGCGCGTGCCGCCGGCGCTGGCGCAGCTCGCGCGCGGCGCGCTGCTCGACAGCGTCTACACCGAAGAGCTCGAGCGCCAGCTGCGGCGCACGTAACGGCGTGCGCGTTCTGCTGGTGCGGCTCGACGGGGTCGGTGACGCCGCGGTTTGCGTCCCGCTGCTTGCGGCGCTGCGCGACGCGGGACACGAGGTCGGCGTCGCGCTGACAACGCGCAACGCCGGGTTGTTCGCGCCGCACGCGATCGTTGCCGAGCACGTCCTCGAGCGGATTCTCTGGCCCGCGCACGGCTCGACGCCGGCGAGCACCGCGCGCGCGAACGCCGAGATCGCCGTTTTGCGCTACGACGTCGCGCTGATCGCGAGCGAAGAACCCGAAGCGTACGAGCTGGCGGCGCGGATTCCGCAGCGGATCGGCTTCGCGACCGGATGGACACGGCCGCTCAAGTCGCTGTGGGTGCGCACGCGGACGACGCGCACGGTGAGCCGCTCGCAGCGCGTCGGCGGCGAGGACGCGCACGAGGTGGAGGTGATGTACCGGCTCGGCGCCGGTCTGGTCCGCGATCCCGCGCCGCCGGCCGGCGTGCAGGCGCTGCGCGCGGTGCTGCTCGAGCAGCCGCACGGGACGTCGTTCACGGCGGGTCAGCCGAACCGTCCGGTCGTCGTGCAAACGGGGACGAAGTGGACGAGCATCGGCGTCCCGCCCGCTGCGCAGCGCGCGCTGTTCGAAGGGCTCCGGCCGTACGCGCGCTTTTTCGCCGCGCCGGGGGAAGCGCGCGCGGTCGCGGAGGCGACCGGCGTCGAGCCCGAGACATTCGCCACGACGCGCGCCTGGGTCGAGGCGCTCGGGCGCGCGCAAACCGTCGTCTCGGTCGACACCGGCGCGGCGCACGTCGGCGGCATGGTCGCCGAGCGCGTGTTCGACGTCTTCCCGGACGCGCAATTCGAGGCGCAGGTCCGGCGCTGGCGCCCGTGGGCCTCACGCTACCGCGCCTTCCGCGCCTCCGAGGTCGCCGGGCGATCGAGCGCGCTCATCGAAGCGGTCCTCGATGGCTTCTGACCGCGCGCTGCTCGTCGCGGCCGGCGGGGGGATCGGCGACACGCTCCTGGCCGGCGTCGTCGCGCGCGCGCTGCGCACGCGCTTCGCCGCCGTCGACGCGGTCGTGCTGCCGGCACACGCCGATCTGGCGGCGCACGTTCCGGCCCTCGAGCGCGTCGTGCCGCTGGGGGCACCGCTTCCCGCGCGCTACGACGCGGCGGTCGTCACCTGGGCGACGTTCGCCACCGCGCTGCTGCCGTGGCGCGCGCGGATTCCGCTGCGCGTCGGCCAGGCGCGCCGGCTGTACTCGCCGCTCTTCACCCGGCGCGTGGTCGTGCGCAGCGAGCTGGGCGACCGCACCACGCACTGGACGGAGATCCTGCTCGACTACGCGCGCGCCATCGGTTGCGACCTCGCCGAGGCGGCGCCGGAGTTCGCCGTCCGCGACGAGGAGCGCGCGACCGCGCGCGCGCTGCTGCGCGTCCACGACGTCGCCGGGCCGTACTACGTGTTGCACCCGACGCGAGGGCTCTCGGCTCACCGCGCGCGCTGGCCGATCGCCGGGTTCGTCGCGCTGGCTCGGCGGCTGGTCGCGCGCGACGGCCTCCCGGTGCTGGTGACCGGCGGGGCGCTGGACGCATCGCTCGCCCAGGCGATCGCCGACGGCGCCGGGCGCGGCGTGACCTCGCTCGCCGGCGCCACGACGATCGGCGCCTTCGCGGCGCTCGCCGAGGGCGCGGCAGCGGTCGTCGCGATGGACTCGGGGCCGATGCACGTCGCCGCCGCGGTCGGTGCGCCGACCGTCGGGATCTTCGCCCTGCAGTCCGACGAGCCGGAGCGCTGGGCCCCGCGCGGGCGGCACGTCGCGAGCATCCGCCCCGTCTACCCGTGCCCGCCCGGCCACCGCAAGGAGACCTGTCCCGACTTCGCCTGCGTGCGCGAGCTGGACGAAACCGCCGTTCTCGCCGCGCTCGACGGACTGCGCTTGCGGCCCGCCGAACGGTGACGGGTGATCGCCTACGACGATTTCCTGCGCGTCGACGTGCGCGCGGGGACGATCCTGCACGCGGAGCCTCTCGCCGGCGCGCGCAAGCCCGCCTACGCGCTGCGGATCGATTTCGGCCCCGACCTCGGTGAGCGCCGCTCGTCGGTGCAGATCACGCAGCGCTACGCCGCCGAGCAGCTGGTCGGCAAGCAAGTCTGCGCGGTGGTGAACTTCCCGCCCAAGCGCATCGCGGGGTTCGAGAGTCAGGTGCTCGTCCTCGGCATGGACGACGAGAACGGCCACGTGGTGCTCGTCGCGCCCGACGTGCCGGTGCCGAACGGCCGGCGGCTCTACTGATGGCGATCGCGGTGGCGCGCGGCGCGCTCGAAATTCGCGCGCTGGCGGCGCACGGCGAAGACCCGCAGCTGTTCGCCGCGCTGGCGCGGCTGCTCGCCGACGCGTACCCGATCATGGGCGTCACGACGGCGGACGAGCTCGCGCGGCAGGTCGAAAAGACGCAGCAGTACGCCGGCGATCCGGGGACGGCGTTCGTCGCCGCGTTCCGCGGCGCCGAGCTGGTCGGCGCGATGCGGCTCTACGACTACGTGATGAACGCGCGCGGCCACGACGTGCTGACCGGCGGCGTCGGCGCGGTCGCGGTCTCGCCGACGCACAAGCGGACGGGGATCGCGCGCGCGCTGCTCGGGTGGTATCTCGACCACTACCGCGCGCGCGGCGCGCCGTTCGCGATCCTGTGGCCGTTTCGAACCGACTTCTACCGCGCGATCGGGTTCGGCTACGGGACGCCGTTCCACCGCTACCGCTTCGCACCGGCGACGCTGCGTGACCAGGGCGCACGCGGCGCGGTGCGCTTTCTCGACCAGCGCGACGCCGACGCGCTGATCGCGTGCTACGAGCGCGTGCGCGCGCGCACGCACGGCTTCATCGCGAAGCACCGCGTCTCGACGGAACGGATGCTCGGCGACGCGGCGCTGCGCCACCTCGGCGTGGAGGACGGCGGCGTGCTGCGCGGGTTCATGCAGACGAGCGCGGCGGCCGGCGGCGAGCGCATGCGCAACACCGACGAGCTGATCGTGCGCGATCTGATCTACGAAGACGACGCCGCGCGCGCGGCGCTGCTCGGCTACCTGCGCGCGCAGCGCGATCAGTTCGCGCGCGTCGTGATCGAGTCGCAGGACGACGCGCTCTATCTTGCCTCGGACGATCCGCGCGACGGTTCGGACCTCGCCGTCGCACCGCCCGCGGCGCACCGTATTGCGGAAACCGGGCTTGGCGTGATGTACCGCATCCTCGACGTGCCGGGCGCGCTGGCGACGCTGCCGGCCAGCGCGCCGTTCACGCTGCGGATCGATGTGGAGGATGCATTCCATCCGCCGACCGCGGGCTCGTGGACGGTGCGGTTCGGCCCGCACGGCGCGCCGCGGTGTGACGACGGTGCCGCGCGGCCCGACGCGACGCTTTCGATCGGGATCGCGGAGCTGAGTTCGGTGGCCCTCGGCTCGCTGCGCCTGCGCGACGTCGTCCGGCAGCGGTTGGCGAGCATCGAGCCGGCGAGTGCGCTACCGCAAGCCGACGCAGCGTTCCGCGCCGGCGACAAACCGCAGTGCGTCACGCGCTTCTGACCGAGATGGCGGAGCGCCGTTAGCATGAAGCTGACGATTCAGCTTTGCACGTACAACCGCGCCGCGCTACTGGAGCGCGTGCTGGAGGCGTGCTTCGATCAGACGCTCTCGCCCGACGACTACGAAGTGGTGTTGGTCAACGACGGATCGCGCGACGAGACGCCGGCGGTGATCGAGCGCGTGCAGCGGCTGGCGACCTGCCGGTTCACCGTCGTCAACCAGCCCAACGGCGGGCTGGCGAAGGCGCGCAACGTCGGGATCGCCGTGGCGAGCGGCGAGCGGATCGCGTTCATCGACGACGACGTGCTCCTGACGCCGGTCTTCGCCGCCGAGCACCTGCGTTCGGACGCCGAGCACGGCGACGTCGTCGTGCGCGGCGCGGCGATCAACACGGAGTCGTTCGACGCGCTCCCGGTGCCGGTGTGGACGCTGAAAGACTACAGCGGCAACTGGTTCTGGACGACCAACGTCTCGGTGCGGCGCTCGCGGCTCGACGCCGCCGGCGGCCGGTTCGACGAGTCGTTCAGCGAGTACGGCTGGGAAGACATCGAGCTCGGGCTGCGATTGCGCGCGCTCGGCACCAAAGCGGTGTTCAACCGCTTCGCGCTCGCCTTTCACTACAAGCCGCGCCCGACCGGGACGAACGTCGCAGGGATGCTGCGCCAAGTGCGCGCGCAGGCGCGGACGGCGGTGCGGCTCGCGCAGCTTCACCCGAACTGGCGCGTCGCGCTGGCGATCGGCGACACGCCGCCGCAGCGGCTGCTCGGCGACGCGCTGCGCAAGAGCGGTCTGGCGTCACGGCTCGAGCACGCCCTCGGCGAGACGTCCGCCACGGAGAAGCTCTCGCCCGCGAAGCTCACCGCCGCGCGCCTCCTCGCAAGCGCCGCGTACTACGACGAGCTCGAGCGCGCGAAGCAGGCGTAGCAAGACCGGTTCGCAGTGAAGATCTTGCTCTCGCGCACGGATCGCGTCGGCGACCTGATCCTGTCCACGCCCGCGATCGCCTCGGTGCGGCGCTCGTTCCCCGGCGCGCACGTCACGCTGGCGTGCTCGCGCTACAACGCGGTCGTTGTCGACCGCTCGCCCGACGTCGACGAGCTCGCGACCGTGCCGCTCGGCGTGACGCCGGAGGCGTTCGGCAGCCGCTTTCGCGACGTGGACTTGGCAGTCGCGCTCGCGCCGCGCGACCTCGACCACCGCATCGTCGCGGCGACGCGCGCGCGCAAGCGCGTCGGCTACACCTACACCACGCGCTACCTCGCGCGGCTGCTGCTGCACACGAAGCTGACCGACGTCGTGCTGAGCGAAGCCGACCCGGCGACCGCCGAGCGCCATCCGGAGCGCACGGTCGCGCACGAGGTCGATCAAGTCCTCGCCGTCGCGGCCGCGGCGGGCGCGCGGGCGCTCGTCCACGACCTCGTTCTGCCGGTCACGGACGAAGACCGGGCCGCGGTCGCCGATCTGCCCCAGGGGCCGATCGTCGTCCAGCTCGGCCGCCGCTGGACCGAGGCCGGCTCGACGACGGAGAGCTGCCTGCAGCTTTTCCGCGAGCTGCGGGCGCTCGGCCGCCCGCTCGTCGCCACCTACGGCGAGGACGCGCGGGCGCTCGGGGAGACGGTCGCCCGGGCCGGCGTCGCCGACGCCGTCCGGGGCAACCTGCCGTTTCACGTCTGGGCCGCGGTCTTCGAGCGCGCGCGCTGCGTCGTCACCGTCGACACCGGCGCGACCCACGTCGCGAGCGCCGTCAGGGTCCCGACCGTCGTCGTCTTCGAGGACAAGTGGTTTCGCCTGGCGTCGCAGGAATGGTCGCCGTACCGGGTGCCGAACGCGGTTCTGCGCAAACCCCCGGACGAGTCGGATGCCTCGCTGCGCGCCTCCCGCGCCGAAATCGTCGCCGCCGTCGCTTCCCTCCTATGATCGATCAGCCGCGCATTTCCGTCGTCGTTCCGACGTACAATCGCCTCGACACGCTCGTGCGCACGATCCCC